>DASYCS010000335.1:0-7924 GCA_036500025.1 Mesorhizobium sp.
CACCACCATCTTCGTCACGCACGACCAGGAAGAGGCGCTTTCGATTTCGGATCGCATCGCGGTGATGTATGGCGGCAAGGCCGAGCAGGTCGGCACGCCGTTCGAGATTTATAACCGTCCGACCACCAAGTTCGTCGCCAATTTCGTCGGCACGCTGAACGTCCTGGAAGGCACCGTTACCGACGCCGCCTCCGGCAAGGTGCGCGTCAACGGCGAGGAAGTCGCCCTCAAAGGCAAGCTCAACGGTTCGAGCACCGGCGATATGCTGTCGCTGGCGCTGCGGCCCGAGGCGATTTCGCTTGGCCGCCAGCCTGGCCGCGACGCCAGCATTTCGGGCCGGATTTCCGAGGTTCATTTCCTTGGCTCCGTTATCCGGGTCCGGGTGGGTATCGGCGACAGCACGGTGTCGCTCGATACGTTCAACAGCCCGATGACCCCGCCGCCGGCGGTTGGCGAAAAGGCGGAAATATGTTTTTCCGCCGACGACATGCTGGTGCTGCACTAGCATCGGACTGCCGGCCGGGACGCGCAAAGGCTTGCGTGCCGCGCGAGCCTTTCAGCAGTTCTTTGCTGCTGACGGCCAAGCGCCAAGCCTTGCCCTGGCCCAAGCCTGATCGGTAGCGGGTGGATTGCCACGCGGGTGCCGAACGGTTACGTCGTTACCGACATTGAGCCGGTTAACGATGAAGCTTGTCAGCCATACTATCCAGCACGGCGTTGGCTACGATTTGGAGCGCGTGGCGAGGCCCCAAGCGGATATCGTCCCGGATCATTTTCCGTCGCACATCGATATCGACCTGGAAACGCCATCGACCGGTGTGTCGCGCGGTGTCCGATGACGCTTCTCGTCTTTACCGCCGTATTGGCCGCGGCCGTCATGCATGCCTCATGGAACGCGCTCATCAAGGTGAGGGTGGACCGGTTCGCTTCCATATCGCTGGCAGCGCTCGGCATGGCCTGCACGGCATTGCCAGTGCTGCCTTTCGTGGCGGTGCCGGCGGCAAATGTGTGGCCATGGATAATTGGCTCCCTCACCATTCATATCGGCTACAGGCTGTTCCTCATCCTTGCCTATGAATTTGGCGACCTTGCGCAGACCTATCCGCTGGCTCGCGGCACGGCGCCGCTCATCACCACGCTGGGCGGCATCGCGCTTGTTTCGGAAGTTCCCGGGCCGTTGGCGATAATCGGCATTTTCCTTCTTTCCGCCGGCACGTTCCTGATGTCGCTTCGCGGCAGCGCGCAACTTGGCCGGCTGAACGGCGCGGCCGTCGGCTATGCGCTGGTAACGTCGCTGTTCATCGCCGGCTATACGCTGGCCGACGGCATCGGCGCTCGGCTTGCCGAAACGCCAATCGGCTATGCCGCATGGCTGTTCGTTTGCGACGGCGTCTGCGCCATGACGATCGGCTTCTTCTATCGTGGCCGGCGTTTGCTTGCGATCCTCGCGGGGGAATGGGAGGTCGGGGCGCTGACTGGATTTCTCAGCGCCACGGCATACGCCATCGTCATGTGGGCGATGACGAAAGCGCCGATCGCATCGGTCGCATCGCTGCGTGAAACGTCGATCCTGTTTGCGATGGCCATTTCCGTTCTGGCCCTCGGCGAGAAGATGACCGCATGGCGCGGCGCTGCCGCATTAACCATTCTGGCCGGCGTGATCGCGCTGCGACTTGGATGAGCGGCGGCGAAAGTTCCCTCGGCAGCGGCAGTTCACCTCCGACAACAAGCGGAATAATTCCGCAAGACGGTCGAGCCTTCCGGAAAGGCGGGCGGTTGAAGCCTGCGCGCGTCGGCCTGTTCGAAGCAACAATCGGACCGATGTGTATAGAAGTCCAGTTGATGCGCATCTGTGCCCATCGGCAGACAGATTGGTAAACGTCATTGAAAATATTCAACATTAGCTTCACCGGTTATTAACCATGGCTGTGGATAGTGCATGGACGAGCGCCGTGGTGGCGTTCGTTCCCGCCATCTGCACATGGGTGACCGAAATGGCTTTTGCACCACGTACTACAATGCTCGCTATCGCGATGCTGGCCGGCGGCCCCGCTTTTGCTGCCGATCTATATGTTGAAGAAGCGCCGGAGGCGACGCCTGCGCCCGTCGTCGCCGTCTCGGGATGGTATTTGCGCGGCGATATTGGTTACGTCTTCAAATCGAAGAGCCAGGGCAACTGGGATTTCTACAACCAGTTTCCGGGTGTCCAGGGGATCGATGACACGCTTCGCTACGATCACCTGAATCTGGGTGCCTCGGCAAGCTTCGGCGGCGGTGTCGGCTACCGCTTCAACGATTATCTTCGCACGGACGCCACGCTGGACTTCTTCCACGCCAAGGTTTCCGGCGGAACGGCATGCCCTTCCTACGTCAGGAACGATGCAGCCCATGGGTTCCTGCCATTTTCGGATTGTCACTACGACAATAATGCCTCGGCCAATGTGTGGGCGCCGATGGTCAACGCCTATGTGGACCTGCCGAGCATGGGGGCGATCACGCCTTATCTCGGCCTCGGCATCGGCGCCGCCTTCGTCGATTATGGCAAGCTCAACGTACAGGAGGTTTGCGGCGATTGCCCGGCAGGCTTCAGCCCTTACTCGGCAACCAATGAAGGCTTGAGCAGCTGGCGGCTGGCGGGTTCCGCCATGGCCGGCCTGTCCTATCGCGTGTCCGACCACTTCCTGCTGGACGCCGGGTATAAATACACCCGCGTCGGCAGCGGCAAGGCGTTTGCCTACGATGCCCATGACGCCGCGCACGGCGCCACCGGCACCCAGATACGCGACAACGGCTTCAATTTCCACGCATTGCGCGTTGGCGTGCGATACGAGGTCAACTGACCGCTTTTCGAAACTCAACGCGCCCGGCTCCATGCCGGTCGCGGACAACGGCCCAGGCCATGCCTGGGCCGTTTTGCGTCAAGCCGGTGATGCAGGCGACCTGCTCGCCAAGGCGATGCGCGCTCGCGCGCCGCCATCGGCCCCTGTTCCGTCGCGAATATCATCGACAATTATGCGCCGCGCCGCCGCGCCGTGGACGAAGAGTATCAGGAGCGGCAAGCCCGGTTGGCCGCGCTGTTCGCGGAACTGCCGGCGTGAATACCGCAATGGCTACCAAAAGGGCCTGTCACCCACTTGTCGTTTTGCCCCGCAGGACCCGCAAAGCCTTGTATTGTGGGAGGTTCGGATGGTGGGCGTGACAGGGATTGAACCTGTGACCCCTGCAATGTCAATGCAGTGCTCTCCCGCTGAGCTACACGCCCATCCGACGCCGGGCTTACACCACTTTTGGTCCGGCGCGTCAATAGCGGTAGGCCCGAAACAAGCGCTCCATTTCGCGGCGTGTCCGGTTGCGGGCCTACGACGTCGTCTGAAAAATCAGAATCGATTTTCGCCAGGCATGAAGGTGCGGGTAAAAGGGGCGAGGAGCGCGGTTTGTGCGTGCAGTTAAACGCGGCTGCCCTACTGGCTTCAGGCGGCTTGCAGCATCTTCTCGACCTCGTTGACGAGGTCGCGCAGATGGAAGGGCTTCGACAGCACCTTGGCATCCTTGGGCGCTTTGGAATCCGGGTTGAGCGCAACCGCCGCGAAGCCGGTGATGAACATCACCTTCAGGTCCGGATCGATTTCGGTGGCGCGGCGCGCCAGTTCGATGCCGTCCATTTCCGGCATGACGATGTCCGTCAGAAGCAGCGAAAAAGGTTCCTCGCGCAGCCGCTCGTAGGCGCTGGCGCCATTGTCGAAATCGCTGACATGATATCCCGCGCGCTCCAGCGCCTTGACCAGGAAGCGGCGCATATCGTCGTCGTCTTCCGCCAGAAGAATGCGTGCCATCGTTTCCCGTCCGAATCACCCGTCCAAGACTGCCGCAGGACAGTCCCGTTAACCATCGTGTATATGAAGCTTTGACGGTAAAGATCAAGTGAATCACGACGGAGGCAGTCGGTCTGGCCGTTCGCGGAAAACGCCCTCGAAATACTGGACATGCGCGGCCTGCGATGGCACGGTCGGCGGATGATTTACCGGTGCTTGCGAGTGGATTTCCAGTGAAGACGGCAGCCGAGGATTTTTCGGACATCGCGCCTTTCGAAGTCCGTGCCAGCGCCGAGCAGCGCGTGCCCTTCGTGTTCAGCTCGCCGCATAGCGGCCGCCACTATCCCGAACGGTTCCTTGCCATGGCCAGGCTGGATCACACGGCGATCCGCCGTTCCGAAGATTGCTATGTCGATGAATTGTTCGCCAGCGCCGTTCCGCTCGGCGCGCCGATGCTGGCGGCCAATTTTCCCCGCGCCTATCTCGACGTCAACCGCGAGCCGTGGGAACTCGACCCGCGCATGTTTTCCGAGCCGGTGCCCTCCTACTGCAATACGCGCTCGGCACGGGTCGCGGGCGGGCTTGGAACCGTTCCGAAGCTGGTGGGCGAGGGGCTGGATATCTATCCGGGGCGTTTGCCGCTTGAAGAGGCGGTCGCCCGCATCGAAACTGTCTACAAGCCGTTCCATGAAACGCTGAAGCGGCTTTTGACGGCAACCCATGCCCGCTTCGGCTTCGCGGTGCTGATCGACTGTCATTCCATGCCGGCCAGCATACGCGTCGGCGACAATGGAGCGCGGCCGGATTTCATCATAGGCGACCGTTTCGGCACATCGGCATCGGCGATGCTGACCGATGCCGCGCTCGACCTTCTCAACGCCATGGGCTACAGCGTGACCTATAACAAGCCTTACGCGGGCGGGTTCATAACCGAGCATTATGGCCGGCCCGCACGGCATCTGCATGCGTTGCAGGTCGAGGTCAATCGCGGTCTCTATATGGACGAACGGACGTTTAAGCGGTCGGCGGGCTTCGATGCGCTGGCCGACGATCTGTCCCGCTTTTGCGCCGGGTTGATGGCGTTGCCCGACCATTATTTCCTCGATCTTCCCCAGGCCGCCGAATAGTTTTCGCAAAGCACCCGGCGGAAGCAACCTTGCCGGCATGGCTTCGAACGGCATTCAGGAGACAAGATTGGATATTTCCTCGGAGTTCATGCGGCGGATAGCGCAGGCCGCCGCCGCCGAGACCCTGCCGCGTTTTCGCAGGCAGGGCGCTGTCTCCAACAAGGAGCAAGGCAGCTTCGATCCGGTCACCGAAGCGGACCGCGAGGCCGAACGGGCCATCCGCGCGCTGATCAATGCCGAGTTTCCCGGCCATGGCATTTTGGGCGAGGAGCATGGCAGCGAGAACATGGACAGCCGGCATGTCTGGGTCATCGATCCCATCGACGGCACGCGCGCCTATATTTCCGGCCTGCCGGTGTGGGGAACGCTGGTTGGCCTGACGGTGGACGGCGATGCGGTCGCCGGCATGATGTCGCAGCCATTTACGGGTGAGCTTTTCTACGCCAACGCTTCCGGATCGCATTATGAGGGGCCGGGCGGTCCGCGAAAGCTCGATACGCGCAAGACGACACGCCTTGCCGACGCCACCTTGTTCACGACGACGCCCGCGCTGTTCAAGGGCAAGGAGAGCAGGGCGCGTTACGACAGCCTGGAAAGCCGGGTGCAACTCGCCCGCTATGGCGTCGATTGCTATGCCTACGCCATGCTGGCATCGGGCTGCGTCGATATCGTCGTCGATCCCGGCTTGAAGCCCTATGACATCGTGGCGCTGATTGCCGTCATCGAGAAGGCGGGCGGCGTCGTCACCACCTTCGAGGGTGGGCCGGCGGAAAAGGGCGGCGATATCCTCGCCGCCTCGACGCTCGAACTTCATGCCGCGGCGATGGCCGTGCTGCGCGGCTAGATCGGTTCTGGTTTTAACCGAATCGGTAAAACCGCTCTATCTCTTTGTTTTGGCCGCACCTCCGGACGCAAGACAGTTTCACACTTTTTGCTGGAAATGCTCTAGCCCTTACAGGCTCGGATCGTCTGTACCGGGAATGAAGGCGTCGAAAGCGGCGAAGAACTGTTCGCGGTAAAGGTCGGCCTCTTGCAGAATTTCATGGGCGGCGCCATCGATGGTGAGCAGGGAGCCAAGGCGCAGGCGGGCGGCATAGGCTTCCACGGTGCGGGTGGAGACGACCCGGTCGGCGCCGGCCGCCACGATGAGCGTCGGCACCTTGATCGCTGAAACGAAATCGGGCGCGCATACGGTCTGGGAAGCGCGGCTGGCCGCGCGCAGCCATTTGACGGTCGGGCCGCCAAGCGCCAGCTGCGGGTAGGTTTCATAAAGCAGCGTGTTGCGCCGGTAGCGCCGGGCGTCCGACGTCACCTTGTTTTCCGCAAAGGGCGTGCCGCCTTCCTTGCGCGGACCCCAGGCGGCATACATCCGGCCAAGGCCGAGCAGGCATAGCAGCGAGGTTGCGCGATAGACGGTCTTCATCGAGACGGGCTGGCCCGGCAGCGCCAGGAACGGTGCGATCAACACCATGCGCCGCACGCGGTTGGCCATGAACGGCGCTGCAAGCAAAGCAATCAGCGCTCCGGCCGAATGCGCCAATATATAATAAGGGCCATGACAGTCGGGCAGCACGATTTCCCCGAAGAATTGATCGAGATCCCCGGCGTAGTCCGAAAAGCTGTCGACATGGCCGCGCTGGCCGTCGCGGGTCAGCCGGTCGGACAAGCCCTGACCACGCCAGTCGATCATGGCGCTGCCCAGTCCCCGGTCGGAAAGGTCGCGGATGGTCTCGAAATATTTCTCGATGGACTCGTTGCGGCCGGGCAGGATGACGACCGTGCCCGCCGATGGCTGGCCGGTGGCGGTAAAATGCGCATAGCGGATTTTCCTGCCGTCCCGCGCGGTGAAAAAGCCGGCGGTGGCTTTTTCAGGCGTCGGGTTGTCGGCAATCTCGTGGAAAATATCCGTCATTCGGCGCTTCGGTCGGTTGCTGGCCTGTGCATCGACAGGCGTTGCATGGTGATAGGAAGCAAACCGCCCAAAAGCAATTGATCTGGCGGGAGAAAGGCCGGAAGCGACTTGCGGTGGACTTCCGGCCCCTGTCGATCCGGGGGAAGGGACGTTACACCCGGATCGGCCTCGTTGCGGTGCTTTGGGCACCGCTTGCCCGTTGACGTAGGTGAACTCTAGCGCCGGCCCGGTGAATGCAGCCCGAAGGGGCGGTTCATCCGGCGTTCATCGCGGGATTAAAGGCGTTCGATCCTGCGTGCCCCGAAACCTTGAAACCTTCGCCGGTGACACCCAAATGTGGGGAGCAGTCGCCGCTATCGGGGCTGCTGGCCCAGCCGAAACGCCGTTGACGGGTTTGGCAAGGTCAATCGCAAACCATGTTGCTCACCAGGAGAACACACCATGCGTCACGTTGATTTTTCCCCTCTCTATCGCTCGACCGTCGGCTTCGACCGGCTGTTCACCATTCTCGATTCGCTGGCTCAGCCCGAGGGCGCGCAGACCTATCCGCCCTATAATATCGAGAAGACCGGCGAGGACGCCTATCGCATCTCGATGGCGGTAGCGGGCTTTTCGGATGACGAGATCTCGATCGAAGCCCATCGCAATGTGCTGACCGTTAAGGGCGAGCGCAAGGAAGAGGCCAATGAGCAGGGCAGCGAGCTGCTTTATCGCGGCATTGCCGGCCGAGCCTTCGAGCGCCGCTTCCAACTGGCCGATCACGTCGATATCACTGGCGCGGTGCTGAAGAACGGCCTGCTCTATGTCGACCTCAAGCGCAACATTCCCGAGGAACTGAAGCCGCGCAAGATCGCGATTACTTCGGCTTCCGCGACCGCCAAGCAGATCGAGGCCAAGGCAGCCGCGTAACGCCAGGCCAGGTCTTCTCGCGATAGTAAAGGCGGCGCTGAAAAGCGCCGTCTTTCATTTGGCGAGAAGGCTGCCCAGCCTGTCGATATCGTCGGCCGTGGTCGCGAAACTGGTGACGAAACGGTAGAGCGCCTCATCCTCAGTCAGCGGATCGGTGAAACCGG
>DASYCS010000336.1:0-2748 GCA_036500025.1 Mesorhizobium sp.
TTTCGATTGCCATTATGGCAATTTCCTTTCTGGAAATTTGCCGGGCAAGACTTGACTTGTACTGCGAACACTCGCACCGTTCGCTCATTGCAACAATTTCCACCTTACCCGGCGGGCTTCTGTCAAGGCCAGTACGTCTGATACACGTGCTGGCCTTATCCGGTTCGACCATCGGTTCGGATGCGCAATGATTCCAGAAATCTATTCATGTGCAAATACAATATGTGGCTGAAGCCCGTGAGTAGAGCGAGAACATAGCTACATATTGTGGATTAAGTGGATAAGTTCAGCTTGCCAGCCGCGTCACCGCCTCGTGCTGGGCGTAGGCGCTGCCGAAGCGGTTGGCGAGGAAGGCGTCGAGCGCGATGTCTTCCTGGCGCACGAAGCCGGTCGCCGGCAGGCTGCCATCGGCCAGCATGTCGAGCACCGCGCAGATGCCTGACGCCGTGGTAATCTGGATGGCGCTGCGCACCGCCTTGCCGACGCGCTGGCTGTAGACCTTGTTGGCATAGGTTTCCTGCATCAGGCGGCCATTCCTGCGGCCGGAGACGGTGACGAAGACGATGACCACGTCCTGCGTCGTCGCCGGCAGGGCATTTTCGAAAATGTCCTTGATCAACTCGCGGCGGTGGCGCAAGCCAAGGTCGTTGAGCAGCGCCTTCATGATGGCGGCGTGGCCGGGATAGCGGATGGTGCGGTAGTTCAGCGTGCGCACCTTGCCCTTCAGCGTTTCGGCCAGCGTGCCGAGGCCGCCCGATGTGTTGAACGCCTCATAGGTTACGCCGTCGAGCGAGAATTCCTCGCGTTCCTCCAGCGGCGGCACTTCGACCAACTCGCCTTCGACGATGGCCTCGCACGGTTCGCAATATTCGTTGATGACGCCGTCCGTGCTCCAGGTCAGGTTGTAGTTCAGCGCGTTGGACGGGTATTGCGGCAGCGCGCCGACGCGCATGCGCACGCTTTCCAGCGTATCGAAGCGGCTGGCGAGATCGGCGGCGACGATGGAGATGAAGCCGGGCGCCAGGCCGCATTGCGGGATGAAGGCCGTCTTGGCGTCGCGCGCCAGTTCCTTGACGCGGCGCGTCGAGGCGACGTCCTCGGTCAGGTCGAGATAGTGCACGCCGGCGTTCGCGGCGGCTTCGGCGATGCGCGTGGTCAGGTGGAAGGGGGCAGCGCTCATGACGGCGAACTTGCCGGCCAGCGCTTTTTCCAGCGCGCCTTCGGCGGCGATGTCGAGTTCGAGCGTCGTTACGCCACTGGAAGGGTCGAGGGCGGAAAGTTCGAGGGCGGCCAGCTGGCCTGCCGCGCGGTCAACGATGGTGACGGTATAGTCGCCGGTTTCCGCCAGCATTCCAGCGATGGTCGAGCCGATCTTGCCCGCTCCGACGACGACGATTTCCTTCATGACCCGCTCCCTTTGCCTGTTGGCGCAGCATTGCAGCTTGCCTGACGAAAGGAACCGTGCGATCCGTCGAAACAACGCCCTGTTTTGATCATAATGCCGATGAAAGCCGTCATAATGCTTAGCGATGCCGAACAAGACCTGCTGGCGCTGTTGCGCGAAAACGCCCGCGCATCGACAGCGGAACTGGCGCGAAGGCTGGGCGTGTCGCGCACTACGGTGCAGAGCCGCATCGAGCGGCTGGAGGCGCGGGGCGTCATCGGCGGCTATGGCGTGCGGCTGTCGCGCGATTACGAGCGGGGGCTGGTGCGGGCGCACGTGCTTTTGACGGTAACGCCGAAGCTTGCCGACAAAGTGGTGCGCGAACTCAAGGCGCTGCCGGGGGTCAGGACGCTGCATTCGGTCAGCGGCAATTTCGACATGATCGTGGTGGTCGAATCGCCCTCGATCAGCGATCTGGATGCGTTGCTCGACAGTATCGGGGCGATGGATGGCGTCGAGCGCACGCTGTCGTCGATCATCCTGTCGACGCGGATCGACCGCTAGAACCGTCTGGAAAAGCGACGCTTTCCAAACGGTCTGGAGCTGGCTTGTCGGCGCATCCCCTTGCGGTAACCGGAAATGGCGTGATACCTCGCCCGGAACCCTATCATGCCCAACCCCCTACCACGGAACGGCGAAAACAATGTCCAAGCTCAAAGACGTGAAAAAGGTCGTGCTCGCCTATTCGGGCGGTCTCGACACCTCCATCATCCTCAAATGGCTTCAGACGGAGCTTGGCGCGGAGGTGGTGACCTTCACCGCCGATCTCGGCCAGGGCGGCGAGCTGGAGCCGGCGCGCAAGAAGGCCGAGATGATGGGCATCAAGGATATCCGCGTCATGGATGTGCGCGAGGAGTTCGTGAAGGACTATGTCTTTCCGATGTTCCGCGCCAATGCCGTCTATGAAGGCGTCTATCTGCTTGGCACCTCGATTGCGCGGCCGCTCATCTCCAAGCATCTGGTCGATATCGCCGCCGAGACGGGAGCCGACGCCATCGCCCATGGCGCGACCGGCAAGGGCAACGACCAGGTCCGCTTCGAACTTTCCGCCTATGCGTTGAACCCCGACATCAAGGTCATCGCGCCGTGGCGCGACTGGACGTTCAAGTCGCGCACCGATTTGCTGAATTTCGCCGAACAGCACCAGATTCCGGTGCCGAAGGACAAGAAGGGCGATGCGCCGTTTTCGGTGGACGCCAATCTGCTGCACTCTTCCTCGGAAGGCAAAGTGCTGGAAGACCCGTGGAGCGAGCCGCCGGAATTCGTGCATCAGCGCACCATTTCGCCGATGGACGCACCCGATG
>DASYCS010000337.1:0-8277 GCA_036500025.1 Mesorhizobium sp.
TGGCGAAACCCCAACTCGGCCGCGGAAGCGGCGAGCCGGGCGAGATGGCGATCGAGCCGCACGAAGCCGTCGCCCGGCTGCCAGCGCATGGTTTCGATCAGGTCGAAGCCGGCGGGCTCCCTGTGGCGAACCGGGCTTTCAGCAGGCACTCGCGATACTCCTCCTCAACCGTGGAATCGAAGACGATGCCGCCGCCGACATTGTAGACGGCGTCGCCGCCGGCAAAGAGCGAAAGCGTGCGGATGGCTACCGAAAAACGCATCCGGCCGCCCGGCGCGATCCAGCCGATGGCGCCGCAATAGACGTCGCGCGGCGTTTCTTCGAGGTCGCGCAGGATTTCCATGGCGCGGATTTTCGGCGCGCCGGTGATCGAGCCGCAGGGAAACAATGCCGCGAATATCTGTCGGATGGTAAGATCGGGCGGCAGCTTGGCCCGCACGCGGCTGACCATCTGATGGACGGTCGGATAGGTCTCGATGCGGAAAAGCTCGGGAACTTCCAGCGTGCCGACCTCGCTTATCAGCGAAATGTCGTTGCGCAGCAAATCGACGATCATGCGGTTTTCCGCCTGGTTCTTGCCGTCATTGCGCAGGAATTCCTTGAGTGCCGCATCTTCGGCCTCGGTCGCGCCGCGCGGCGCGGTTCCCTTCATCGGATGCGCTTCGATGACACCTTGCGCGTCGATTTCGAAGAAAAGCTCGGGCGAGCGCGACAGGACTATAGGCTCGCACAGGTTGAGCAACGCGCCGTATCTGACAGGCTGGCGCTCGGTAAGCGCGTCGAAGGCCGCGTCTGGCGCACCGGACCAGTGGGCATGGACGGGAAAGGTCAAATTGCCCTGATAGCAGTCGCCCTGGCGAATGTGGCGATGCAGGCTGGCAAAACGTTTTTCGTAATCCTCGAAAGACCATGCCGCCTTCGCATCGAAGATCGGACCGTTGGTGGCGCGCTGTGACGCTTGCTCGCAAATGCGATCCGACGGCCCGTCGAAAACGCCGAGACAGAGGAGCGGTGCGCGGCGCCCCTCCGGCAAGAGCGGCTTCAGCTTGGGTTCCAGCAGATAACCGGCCTCATAGGAGAAAAAGCCGGCCAGCCATTTGCCCGATTGGTGGGCGGCCTGCACGCAGGCCAAGGCCTGCTCGAACTCATCGGCGGTGTGCGCGACGATGATATCCGACGGTTGCTCGAACAGGACCTCGCGGCCGGCGAGGTCGTCTCTAAACAGGGCGAAGGGCGCTTGCATCATCAAGCAGTATCAGGAAATCGCCTTGCCGGGCTGTCTCAATCCAGCGCTTCCAGTTCGTCAATGAGGCTGCCGATGACGCCAAGGCCGATCTGCCAGAAGGCAGGGTCGGTAGCGTCTAAGCCGAAGGGGGCCAGCAGTTCTGAATGATGCTTGGTGCCGCCGGCGCGCAGCATGGCGAAATACTTGTCCTGAAAGCCGCGCTCGGCATTCTGGTAGACGGCATAAAGCGAGTTCACCAGGCAATCGCCGAAGGCATAGGCATAGACGTAGAACGGCGAATGAATGAAGTGCGGAACATAGGTCCAGAACGTCTCGTAGCCTTCGCGCAGCTTGATCGCCGGGCCAAGGCTTTCGGCCTGCACCTCCAGCCAGAACTGGCCAAGCTTGTCCGAGGTCAGTTCGCCGTTCTTGCGCTCGGTATGCACCTTGCGCTCGAATTCGTAGAAGGCGATCTGGCGCACGACCGTGTTGATCATGTCCTCGACCTTCTGCGCCAGCATCGCCTTGCGTTCGCGCCTGTCGGCGGTCTGGTCGAGCAGGGAGCGGAAGGTCAGCATTTCGCCGAAGACGGAAGCGGTTTCAGCCAGCGTCAGCGGCGTCGAGGCCATTAGCGCGCCCTGGTCGCCGGCCAGCACCTGATGCACGCCATGGCCAAGTTCATGGGCAAGCGTCATCACGTCGCGCGGCTTGCCCATGTAATTCAACAGCACGTAGGGGTGGACCGAAGGCACGGTCGGGTGAGCGAAAGCGCCGGGCGATTTTCCCGGCCGTACCGGCGCGTCGATCCAGCGGCGGTCGAAGAAGGTGCGCGCAATATCGGCCATCTCCGGAGAAAAGCGGTTATAGGCGGTCAAAACCGTATCCTTGGCCTGACCCCAGGAGATCGTTGCCCGCGGCGTTTCGGGCAGGGGGGCGTTGCGGTCCCAGTGGTTCATCACATCCATGCCCAGCCAGCGCGCCTTCATCGCATAATAGCGGTGCGACAGGCGGGGATAGGCATCGCGCACGGCCGAGGCCAGCGCATCGACGACGGGACGCTCGACCCGGTTGGCGAGGTGGCGCGCGTCGGCGATGTCTTCGAAGCCGCGCCAGCGGTCGGAGATTTCCTTGTCCTTGGCCAGCGTGTTGGTAATCAGCGTGAAGGTGCGCAGGTTTTCGCGGAAGGTGGCGGCGAGCGCTTCGGAAGCCTTGCGGCGCACATCGCCATCGGCATCCTGAAGCCGGTTGAGCGTCGGCTCCAGAGTCAATGCCTCGCCGTCGATATCGAAACGCAGTTCCGTCATCGTCTCGTCGAACAGACGGTTCCAGGCGCCGCGCCCGGTAATCGATTTTTCGTGGAAAAGCTGTTCGATGCGGTCGTCGAGCTGGTGCGGCTTGTCCTTGCGCAGGTCAAGCACCCAGGGCCGGTAGTGGCCCAGCACCGGGTCGGCATCCAGCGCATTTG
Organism: Mesorhizobium sp.; assembly: GCA_036500025.1. Lineage (GTDB taxonomy): Bacteria > Pseudomonadota > Alphaproteobacteria > Rhizobiales > Rhizobiaceae > Mesorhizobium. Next base: position 2,691 of record DASYCS010000337.1, read on the forward strand.
CAATGACGGCATTGTCGATCAGGTTGAGTTCAAGCCCGAAGAAAAGCAGATGCGAGCTGGCGTCGGTCATCTTCTCCTGAATGTCGCCATAGAGCTTGGCGCGCTGCGGGTCCGAGGTGTCGCCGGCATAGAGCAGGCCGGCATAGGAAACGATGCGGCCGATCAAGTCTTCCATCCGCTCATAGGCTTGCAAAGCTTCGCCCAACTTGCCTGCCGCGCCGCGCCCGGCCTCGGTTGCGAGCGTGCCCTTCCAGCGCTTTTCGAAATCGGCGGCATCGCTTGCCGCGCGCGCCAGGTCGCGCTTCAGTTCCGGGGCTTCCATCCCCGAATAGAGATCGCCAAGGTTCCATTCAGGCAGGTCGCCAAGCGCGGCGGCGCGCTCCTGCGTGTTGGGTCCGGTGGGGGACGCCGCCGCCTGGCGGACTGAAACTACGCGCATTGCCAAATACCTTGTCGAATCTTGCGGCCTAGCCTTGGGGCCGAACTTTGGGGGCTGATTTGGGATGGAATTTCCGGATCGAATAATGTTGCCGAAGAGAAAGGCCGGTCAAATCCTAAGGAATTCATTCACCGGCTTTTTTCAAAGCTTATTTAGAACCCTGTGCCAGGATGATCCATAGGGCAAACTTCCTCGCGCGGGCAAATTCGAACCACTCATGACAGGTTCAATCCTCATAGTCGATGACGATCCGGTGCAGCGCCGGCTGGTTGAGGCGGCGGTAACGAAGTTCGGCCATGTGGCGGTCGTGGCTGAGAGCGGCGAAGCCGGTCTCAAGGCCATGGAGCGGCGCGGCATTTCGGTGGTCATCCTCGATCTCGTCATGCCGGGCCTCGACGGCATCGACGTTTTGAAGGCGATGCGCGAACGCGGCATCGACATTCCGGTCATCGTGCAGACCGCGCAAGGCGGCATCGAAACCGTTGTTCTGGCCATGCGCCATGGCGCTTTCGATTTCGTCGTCAAGCCGGCCTCGCCGGACCGGCTCAATGCGTCGATCGGCAACGCGCTCAAGGTCGAGGCGGTGGAAGACGAGGTAAAGCGCGCAGCAAGGAGTGGCGGCGGTCACCTGACCTTCAAGGACATGGTGACGCAAAGCCCGGCGATGGACCGGGTGATCCGTCTTGGCCAGAAGGCTGCCGCGTCGAACATTCCGATTCTGATCGAAGGTGAATCGGGCGTCGGCAAGGAATTGGTGGCGCGCGCCATCCAGGGCTTAGGCGACCGCCGCAGCAAGCCCTTCGTTACCGTCAATTGCGGCGCGATCCCGGACAATCTGGTGGAATCGATCCTGTTTGGCCACGAAAAAGGATCGTTCACCGGCGCTACCGAAAAGCATACCGGCAAATTCGTCGAGGCGCATTCGGGCACGCTGTTTCTGGACGAGATCGGCGACCTGCCGCTCGATGTGCAGGTGAAACTTTTGCGGGCCGTGCAGGATGGCGAGGTCGATCCGGTCGGCGGCCGCTCGACCGTCAAGGTCGATATAAGGCTTATCTCGGCGACGCACCGCAACCTGCTGGAACGGGTCAAGGACGGCGCTTTCCGCGAGGACCTTTTTTACCGGCTGAACGTCTATCCGATCTTCGTGCCGCCCCTGCGCGAGCGGCGCAGCGATATCCCGCATCTGGTTCGGCATTTCCTGGAAAAATTCGGGCCGGCCGGTTCCCGCGCCCGTCCAAACGGCATTTCCGACACGGCGCTGGCCATGCTTCAGGCCTATGATTGGCCGGGCAATATCCGGCAGCTGGAAAACGCGGTTTTCCGGGCTTGCGTGCTGGCCGAGGGGGACATGCTGGGCGAAGACGAATTTCCGCAGATAAGGGCGCAGGTAGAGGGCGTGGTGCGCCTGGATGATGCGCCGGAAACGGACCGCCCGGAAGCCGAAGCCTTTGAGCCCGGCGTGGTCATCGGCACGGTTGGCGACGGGTCGATCGGCAATGGGTTGGCCGCGCGTCCGGCGCCTGCCATTTCGCGTTCAGGCAAGCTCGATGCGATCGACGAACGCGGCAATATCCGCTCGCTTGCGGCGGTGGAGCTTGAAATGATCAAGCTCGCCATCGACCATTATAACGGGCAGATGAGCGAAGTCGCCCGGCGGCTCGGCATCGGGCGTTCGACGCTTTACCGGAAGCTCAAGGAATATGGCATCGATCCCGAAACTGGCCGCATGGAGAGGCTCGCTTCCTGATCCCGCGCCGGGCGACCGGGTTGAGGCTTGTTCACGCATTGTGGCGTGCGGTAACAGATCGTGCTCCTGTGGCGGCGAAAGATCATCTAAACCAACAGTTTACTATGATTCTCCGCTGCGGGTTTTCGCCGGGTTATCGCCATGGTGTTACCGCATTTGAGCTTCAATAAGCGATGATTAACCATTAGGATCGATATTCGGATGTAGTTTCGCCACATCCGTTTGGGCAAATCCGGGGACAAACGGCAGCCTGTAGGGCCTTTTGATTTGAACAGAATCGAACGACACACGAACGGGCGGCAGTTTCCTACGGGCGTCTGGCCTAAATGGCTGGTGTCGATGGTTGCCGCCTTGGGGTTCCTGGCGCTGACCTCGGGTGGCGCTTCCGCCGAGACGCGGTCGCTGAAATTCTACCACCTGCATACGCATGAGAAGGCCGAGATCGTCTACAAGCGCAATGGCCGCTACGACGCTGTTGGCCTCAAGAAGATCAATTTCATTTTGCGCGACTGGCGCCGCGACGAACCGGTCAAGATCGATCCGCGTTTGCTGGATCTGGTGTGGGAAGCCTACCGCGCCACCGGCTCGCACGACTATATCCAGGTCATTTGCGGCTATCGCGCGCCGGCGACTAACTCGATGCTGCGCAGCCGCAGCCGTGGCGTCGCCGAAAAGAGCCAGCATATGCTCGGCAAGGCGCTGGATTTCTACATTCCCGGCGTTCCGCTCAAGAAACTGCGCGATATCGGCCTGAAGATGCAGGGCGGCGGCGTCGGCTATTACCCCACTTCCGGCTCGCCCTTCGTGCACATGGATGTCGGCAATGTTCGCCATTGGCCCGGCATCAGCCGCCAGGAACTCGTTCGCGTTTTCCCGAATGGCAAGACGCTGCATGTGCCATCCGATGGCCGGCCGCTGCCCGGCTATGAGCAGGCGCTGGCCGCCTATAAGTCGCGCAAGAGCAGCGGCACCACGGCTATCGCGCTGGCCAGCACTGGTTCTTCCAGCAAGTCGACCAATCTGCTTGCCGCCCTGTTTGGCGGCGGCGCCGACGAGGAAGAAGACGTAGCCGATGTCGAGATGGCGGCCGCGGCTCCGGTGAAGCCGGTTCGCGTGGCGAAGAAGGCTCCGGCTAGCGGCGGCAGCCTGCCGGGCATTGAAATTGTATCGCCTGAGAATGCGCATCGCACCGAGGTTCCCCAGGTGGCCGTCGCTTCCGCCGATGACGCGCAGCCTGAGATGGAAGCAATGCTGCCGGAAAAGATCGTGGCCGCGCTGCCGATGCGCAGCGTTCCGCTGCCGGCCTTTGCGCCGCGTCCAAAGGCGGAGGTCGGCGTCCAGGTGGCCGAGGCCTCGACGGATCAGCCTGAAATGGTGCCTTTCGAGACGGCTTCCGCGCGGATGCCTGCGCCCGACGGCGTTCCTTTCCCCGCCGCCGCCGCCGCGCCGTCCGATGAGGCGGTGGAAGTTGCCGTCAACAATATTCCTTTGCCAAGTTGGCGTCCGAAGACGGCGCCGGCCGAACTCAACGTTCCGCAGGACCAGAAATCGGTGCTGATGGCGCTTGCCGATACGGCTGAAAACGGCAATTCGGCCAGCGACGCGCTGTCCATACTGCCTTCGGAAAGGCCCGACGTGGTTGCGGTTTCTGCCGCCGGCGATGATTTGGCGAAGCAGGACCGGGCGCAGCGCGATGAAGTCCGCGCGGTGCTGGAACATGTTTCGACCGATGATTATCAGGTGGCTTCGCTGACGCAGGCGCCGCTGCCGCGCTCTGCCTTCAACGATCCGTCGGGTGTCGATGCGGCGTCGCCGCGCACAGCCGTGGCAACGCGCCTGTCCGGCTCCGATCCGGCTTCGGCGATCGGCGCCGGCGTCAAGACGACCCGCAAGGAAGCCCGCGCCAACCTCGGCGACCAGAGGCCGGAACCGAAGGCGGTCGTCGTCTCGGCCGAGCCGAAAGTGGCCCGGTGGGCGCTGCACAGCGCCGACTATGTCGCCACTGTCAAGGATTCCACCACCGCGCCGCGCTTTGCCTATAATCTGGTCCGCACCGCGCCAAGCGAGGTCTATACCAACGGCTTCCAGTCCGATTACGAAATGGCCAACGCCAACCGTTTCACCGGCACGGCGGTGAAATTCCTGTCGGTGGCTCGTTTCCAGACCAAATAATTTCGAAGCATCATGAAAAAGGGCCGCGCCAGATTGCGCGGCCCTTTTTTGTTTCGTGGCGGGAATGCCGCCAAATAGCCGGCCGGCTCAGCGATTGCCCAGCGTGCTGGCCGCGCGGGCCAGCGCCTCGATGGCGTCCCATTTGCCGGCGCTGACGAGATCGTCGGGCGCGACCCAGGAGCCGCCAACGCAGATGACGTTGGGCAGGCCGAGATAGTCGGTTGCGTTGCCGACATTGATGCCGCCGGTCGGACAGAACTTGATGTCGGCGAAGGGCGAGGCGAGAGCCTTCAGAAAGGCCACGCCGCCCGCCTGCTCGGCTGGAAAGAATTTAAGGAAGTTCAGGCCGGCTTCATAGGCGGTCATGATTTCGCCGGGCGTTATCGCGCCGGGCAGCAGCGGCACCGCGCTGCCATCGGCAGCAGCGAGAAGTTCGCGCGTGATGCCGGGGCTGACGACGAATTTCGACCCGGCCTTTGCCGCCTGATCGAACTGGCCGGCATTGAGGACGGTGCCGGCGCCGACGATTGCCTCTTCCACTTCGGCGGCAACCCGCCGGATGGCTTCCAGCGCTTTCGCGGTTCGCAGCGTGATTTCGATCATCGGCAGGCCGCCGCGCGCCAACGCGCGCGCCAGCGGCACCGCGTGGTCGATATCGGCGATCTTCAACACTGGAATTACCGGCTGGCGGTCAAGCAGCGACAAAAGCTTTTCGGTTTTGCTGGGCATTTCGATCTTTCAGGAAAAAGGGAGTTTCAACCGATTAGCATATGGGCAATTTCCTGTCCACGAAGACGGGCGCGCTCAGCTGGGCTTGAACCGCGCCAACCATCCGGTGAACCACGCCCATGCATTCGAGGCGATGCGCGCCAGCGGGTTGAAAGGCGAGGCGGTATTTTGCAAAGCGCCGGCGGTGGCGGCTCCGACAATGCCGTCCGCCGCCAGCCGGCGATCGCGCTGGAAGCGCATCACCGCCTGCGTGGTGGCCGGCCCGAAATCACCGTCTGCCGCAAGCGGATAGCCAAGCGCGGTCAGATTGCGCTGCAAGTCGACGACGGCTGCGCCTTTCGATCCCAGGCGCAGCCGGGAAGCGCCATCGCCGCCGGTCGTCGCATAGCGCGCATAGGCGGTTGCGATCTTGCGGTCATATGCGTTTTGGGCGAAGGCCGGGCCGTTATAACCTTTTGCGAAGGCTATCCAGTCGTGATTGCGCAGGGCTTCGGCCA
>DASYCS010000338.1:0-6151 GCA_036500025.1 Mesorhizobium sp.
TGCGCGCGCAACGCCAGCTGTGCATTGGACGGGAACACCACCAGCCCCTCCCCTTCCACGAGATCGGCATCGGGATGGAAGCTCAACAGCGCGCTCAAGACGCCGAGCGCCCGGTCGCTGGCGCCGAGCGCCAGCTTGGCCTCGCAGACGGCGCGAAAGACCTGCCATTTATTGGCGCTGGCGCCGGGCGCGCAGCGCTTTGCCGCCATCTGCCCCGCCACCATGGCAAGCGACAGCGATCGCCGCCCGAAGGGCGTCGTCGAGATAGGCTCGATCATCTTCGTTCACCTCAATAAAAGGCAAGCCGAAGGCATTCCGGAACGCGTCCAGTGTTGACAAGTCGGTCCGGAAATGATTCTCTCACAATTGCTACATTGATGAGGGCTTCCGGAATGGTGACGTTTCGGGGGCCTTTTTCTTGCCGGTCTATCCTTCTGTTTCCTGTTCGCTACGCATTGGGCACTAACGCTCTACGCTTTTTCGCCGCCGGCGAATTGAGCGCAAACAATGCGCCTGCCTGGCCGGCCGTGGATAAATTTATTTCCGTTCGGCCCCGCCGCTGGCCCCCTGCCTGAACCTTTCCAACAGCTTGGGCAGTTCCTGGCCCAGAAAATCCTCGAAACCATCGGCTATTTTATCCACGAATTCGACGCGGGCCTTGCCCTTGGCGACGCTGATCTGCGCGACCGGCCTGCCCTCGCCGTCGCGAACCTCGCGCGCATGGCCATCCTTGGCCGGCTTGCGCTGCAAGCGCGCAAACAACACGTTGAAGCGCGCATCGCTGCCGGAAGCGGCGCGGAAGCGCGCCCCGGTGATCTCGTCTTCGGCCTTTACCTGCGCCGCCTCGCCCTTCAGCAGATCGGCCAGCGCCATCCATCTCGGCCGGCCGATCTTGGGGGCGGGGCCGATGGCGTTGACGACGCGCAACGACACCGCATCGGCGACTTGCAGGTAGCGCGTCATTTCCGCCTTGTGCAGCGACAGCGCCTCCTGCACGACGCCGCGCTCGAAGCCGCGCGCCATCAGCGCACGGGCGAAGAAGGCGCGCTCGATGAAGGAAAGATCGCGCCGCTCGTTGTTTTCCTTGCCCTGCGCCAGCACCAGTTCGGTATCGCTAAGCTCGCGCACGATGGCGCGCACTCGCTGGCCAAGTGCGGCGGCGGCGCGAATGCGGCGGTGGCCATAGGCGGTCTGGAAGCGGCCGGATTTTTCCGGATGCGGCCGCACCAGCACCGGCACCTGCTGGCCGCTGGCCTCGATGCTGCGCATCAGCGCCTGGAAACCCGCATCGCTGTCGTCATGGCCGAGCCGGTCATTGATGAACGACCCGTCGATGCGTTCCGGCTCGATCTCGACGACGCGGTCGGCGGCGCCAAGGCTTTCCTTCAGCCGGCGCGCATCCTCGACCTCGCGCGACAGGCCGCCCAGCGAAAGCCCCATGGCCTTGACCGCGCCGGAAGCCGCGCGGCTGCGCGCCTCGCCGGCCGGTGGAAACGCCGACGACATGGATGGCTGCGCCAAAGGTGCCTGTTGCGCAGGCGTCTGCGGCGAGGGTGTCTGCGGCGCAGCCGGCTGCGGTTGCGCGCCATGATCGGCGGCGGGCGTTTCCATCGTCTGGAAAAGCGCCTTCAACTGGTTCTTGCGGTCTTGTCCTGCCATTCCTGCCTCCTTCACGCCGGCCTGTTCCAGGCTTTCATGATAAGGCCTTCGATCTCACTGTTGACAGCTGTCAACGATTCCATCGCCCGGTCGTAGGTTGCGCGGCTGAAGCTTTCGCGCGAAACCTCGTATAATGTCTGCTTGGTCAGCCCGGCGTCGGAAAATGCTGTCGACTTGACCAGCGGCGCGGTCAGCACCCTCTCCCCGAACAGCGAGCGCAGGAAGCCGACGATCTGCGTCTGCGGCCCATCATTCGGCTCGTAGCGGGTGACGAGGTAGCGCATGAAGTCGAAATTAAGCTCGCCGCCCGCCGCGCGCACCACCGACAGCAAATCCGCCGTCATGAACAGGAACTGGCTCATCGAGGCGACGTCGAGCATCTGCGGATGGACGGTGACCAGCACCGAAGTCGCCGCGCACAGCGCCGACAGCGTCAGAAAGCCAAGCTGCGGCGGACAATCCATGACGACCACGTCATAGCGGTCGGCGACCGAGGCGAGCGCCGCCTGCACGCGGGCAAAGAACATCGGCCCGCCCGTGCCGTCATCACGCTCGCGCGCCGCCAGCATCTGCGGCGTGGTGTGCTCGAATTCCTGAAGTTCGAGATTGCCGGGCACGATGTCCAGCCCGTCGAAATAGGTCTTGCGGATGATGTCCGCCAGCGGCCGGCTCTCGTCGTCATAGCGAATGGCGGCGTAGAGCGTGTCGTTGCCGTCGAGATCGAGTTCCGGCTGGTAGCCGAACAGCGCCGAAAGCGAAGCCTGTGGATCGAGGTCGATGGCCAGCACCCGGTAACCGGCCAGCGCCAGATGCTGCACCAGATGCGCGCTGGTGGTGGTCTTGCCGGACCCGCCCTTGAAATTGGTGACCGCGATGACCTGCAAATGCTCGCCGCGCGCCGCGTCGCGGTGCGGCAGATAGGTCCGCGCCTTGGCCGGGTTCTGTTCAGCCAGATGCCGGCGCAGCCCGTTAATATCCTCCAGCGAATAAAAACGGCGGCCGCCCGCGCCCGTCTCCGGTTGCGGGCCGTCGCCGGCAATCGAAAGCTGGCGCAGATAGCCGTCCGAAACGCCGATCAGCCTTGCCGCCTCGCCGCTGGAAAAACGGCGCAGCGCCTTGCTGGCCGACGGCGCATAGAGCCGGTCGCGAATGGCCTGGAGCTGGGCCGACAACATTTCGGCGTCCCGCGCGATGGCGCGGTCCGTCGACCAGCCGGCGCTGTCAGCGCCAGACTGCTTCAGACCAGCCGTTTGCAGGCTTGAAGACGCCAAGTCAAAAACCTCTCCCGATGGTAAAATGTCCATCCCGTCTTCCTTATGCGCCGATTCGCCGGAGATTCCGAATCCCGCTTACGCCCCCTCGAAAGTTTACGGGGACAAGCGGAGATAACGCGCGCGGCGATCAGTTACGATAAACATGGCGAGATACGCCAATCTCCGTAAATGATGGGCGGGCTTGCGAGTCGGGTCAAGCACTTTATAGTTAACCGAAATTAACTTTTCTGCCGCCCAGTGGCGATCTGGCCGGCCGGGTTGACAGCTGTCAACCGCGCGACCACGCAGGCCGCCAATCCATCAATGCCATGAATCCATCCGCGACGACCGATTCATAATAGGCGTTGGACGCCGCAGCCGGCATCGATTCTAACCACCACATGCCAGAAGACCGCGCCCCGCCCATCCTGCTTCACCGCGTCGACCCGGCCCGCAACATGGCGCGCTTCTACGGGCTGTCGCTGCAACCGACGCTGTTTGGCGAGATTTCCGTGGTGCGCGAATGGGGCCGCATCGGCACGCGCGGCCGCATCAAGATCGATTCCTACCCGACAGGCGAGGGCGCGACCGCCGCCTTCACCCGCCTCGAACGCTCGAAGCGCCGGCGCGGCTATCGCGGCTAGGTTTTGTCGCGATAAAAGCTCACGCGGTTTCGACCAGCACCGGTATCGGCTGGAACTTCAGCACGTCGATCAGCCCGATATCGGAGATGCGCAGTTCGGGGATGACCACCAGCGCCAACAGCGAGTGCTGCATATAGGCGTTGTTGAGGCTGCACCCGCAGGCCCGCATCGCCGCCATCAGCGCATTGGCCTGCTCGGCGACGATTTCGGCGCGCTGGTCGGACATCAGGCCGGCGATGGGCAGGCGCACCAGCGCCAGTTCGCGGCCTTCGCTGAACAGAACGACGCCGCCGCCGACCTCGCCAAGGCGGTTTGTCGCCAACGCCATATCGGCCTTGTCGGTGCCGACCACGATCATGTGGTGGCTGTCATGGGCGACCGTCGAGGCCAGCGCGCAGGGCTTGTCGTAGCCAAAGCCGGAAACGAAGGCGTTGGTGACCTGGCCGGTGGCGCGATGGCGCTCGACCAGCGCGATCTGGCAGATATCGTTGGCGCGGTCGATCTGGACGACGCCGTTGGCGACGCCGAGCGAAGCCTCCAGCGCGCGGGTAGGGGCCTGGTTCTCGACGACGCCGATGACCCGCGCCGTCACCTGGTTGGCGCCGGCGGGCGCTGCAATGTCGAAGTCGGCGGCAGCAAGCTTCTTGCCCAGTTTAACGGTATCCTTGGCCGAGGCCGGATAGTCGTAAGGCGCGATCTCGCTGACCAGCCTGCCGTCGCGCGCCATCACCTGGCCGCGCGCGACGACCAGTTCCACCGGCAGATCAACAAGATCGCCGGTCAGGATGAGGTCGGCGCGGCGTCCGGGTGTGATCGAACCCAGTTCGCGTTCCATGCCGAAATGCTGGGCGGCGTTCAGCGTCGCCATCTGGATGGCGGTGACCGGCTTCAGCCCCTGCGCGATGGCGTGGCGCACGACGCGGTTCATATGGCCCTCGCCGACCAGCGTGCCGGAATGGCTGTCGTCGGTACATAGAACGAAGCTGCGCGAATCGAGGCCGCGTTCGGTGACGGCCTTGATCTGGGCGGCGACATCGTACCAGGCCGAACCAAGCCGCAGCATGGCGCGCATGCCCTGGCGCACCCGCGCCACGCAATCCTCGACGCTGGTGCCTTCATGGTCGTCGGCGGGGCCGGCGGCGACATAGGCATGGAAGGGCAGGCCGAGATCCTTCGAGGCATAATGGCCGCCGACCGTCTTGCCCGCCGCCTGCGTGGCGGCGATTTCCGCCAGCATGTCGGCGTTTCCGGCAACGACGCCGGGAAAATTCATCATCTCGCCAAGGCCGATGATATTCGGCCATGCCATCGCTTCGCGCACTTCGGCCGGGCCGAGGCTGAAGCCGGTATTTTCGAGGCCGGGCGCCGACGGCGCGCAGCTCGGCATCTGCACGAACACGTTGATCGGCAGGCCGGCCGCCTCGTCATGCATCAGCCGCACGCCGGCCAGGCCCAGCACATTGGCGATTTCGTGCGGGTCGATGAACATCGAGGTGGTGCCGTGCGGGATGACGGCGCGCGCGAATTCGCTGACGGTGACCATGCCGCTCTCGACATGCATATGCGCGTCGCAAAGGCCGGGCAGGGCGTAGCGCCCCGCGCCGTCGATCGTCTCGGTTTGCGGTCCGATGGCGTGCGAGGCATCCGGCCCGACATAGGCGAAACGCCCGGCCGCGATGGCGATGTCGGTGTCCGGTATGATCTCGCCCGAATGCACGTTCACCCAGCGCACATTGCGCACCACCATGTCGGCGGGCGCGCGACCCATGGCGACTTCGACAAGGCGCGGGCCGCTCTGGAACCAGGGTTCGATCATCGTTCATCCTCTCTTCAGCCGCGCGCCGGTTGGGCTGTGTCGCCCGATGCGGCACTGCATCGCCGACGAAGCTAGCAGGGCAGGGCGAAATCCGCGAGCGCCGCAAAGCCGCACCGCACCGCAATGCGATGCAATGCGACAAATGGCGGGAAACTTCGCCGAAGGTCCCGGCTTAAACTTGAACATTTTTATCAACAATGATAATCAGCCTGCTGAACGCCGGGGCGAAGCGCGATGGCGCGTTCGCCGGAAGCGGCGGGGAAAACGCAGCGCGCCGGGCGACCGCAGGCTCCTCAATTCTGGAACGACCGAGGCATTAAAGGCATGAACGGCTCCATCACAATGAAGCGGCGCCGCGGCGCACCGGCAAGGCAGGCGCTGGCCGCCGCGATGGTGCTGATACTTGCCGGCGGCGCGTTTTGCGGCATCGACGCCAAGGCGCAACAACAGCCCGACGCGGCAGGGCAGGGGAGTTCGACCCCCGCCGCCGCGCCGATAGCCGAGCCGAATTCATCCGCGCCCGCCATGCAACCGGCATCGTCTATCCAGCAAGCGCCCCGCACACAGCCTGCGCCGCTTGCCCCGTCAACCACGCCAATCCGGCCAACACCACTTGCCCAGCCAGTGCCGCCGGCACAGCCTGCTGCCAACATTCAGCCTGCGCCCTCCACCCTGCCTGCGCCCTCCACCCTGCCAGCGCCCGCGTCCGGCGCGCAGCAACCCGCCGCAGTCGCGCAGCCAGCGCCCGGCGGCGTCTCGGATAACGCGCCAAACATTAA
>DASYCS010000339.1:0-5336 GCA_036500025.1 Mesorhizobium sp.
GGCGCGCTTGGCGCGCTTGGCGGTTTCGCCGGCGATGCTGGAAACGTCGGACGGCATCTGGCGCTGGTTGCCGGCACCTCCAGCTGCGTCATGGCGATGTCGTCCGAACCGCAGCCTTTTGCCGGCGTGTGGGGACCCTATTTTGGCGTTGCGCTGCCCGGCCTTTGGCTGTCGGAGGGCGGGCAATCGGCCACCGGCGCGCTGCTCGACCACGTCATCCGCTGGCATGGCGCAGGTGGCGAGCCGGATGCGCGAACGCATGCCGGCATCGCCGCGCGGATCATGGAGCTGCGCGCCACGGAGGGCCTCGATCTTGCCGGACGGCTGCACGTATTGCCCGATTTCCATGGCAACCGTTCGCCATTTTCCGATCCGCATGCGCTGGGCGTCATCAGCGGGCTGACGCTCGATGCCTCGTTCGACAGCCTGTGCCGGCTCTACTGGCGCACCGCCGTGGCAATCGCGCTGGGCGTGCGCCATGTGCTGGAGGCGCTGAACGAAAACGGCTATCTGATCGATACGCTGCATGTCACCGGCGGCCACACGCGCAACCCGCTGCTGATGGAGCTTTATGCCGACGCCACCGGCTGCACCGTGGTCGAGCCGCTGGAAGACGAGGCGATGCTGGTCGGCACCGCAATGGTGGCGGCGACCGCTGCCGGCCTGCACGCTGACCTGAACGCTGCCGGCATCGCCATGCAGCAGCGCACGCGGACCCGGCCTCCCAATCCGACTGCTGCCGGAAGGTTCGACCGCGACTACCGGATTTTCCTCGAAATGCACCGTCAGCGGCAGGTGCTGGACGGCATCGTCTAGCGCCGCCGAACCGCTTTGCCTGGATCAATCACTCCCGGCCGGCGCTATATTGCCAAAATGTCGCGGGTCGGTCAGAACGGCACTCTCATGATGCGGCAAAGTAAGGCCTTTGCCCGTGAAATGCGGCTTCCGGCGCCTTTGCCGATGCGCCGCCGAAAGATGGACACCCATGTCTGCGACCGAAGCCGACGCATCTGCGCCGGGAAATCCCTGGCATGCGGAAATCAGGGCGACGCTGGCGCTTTCCTGGCCGATGGTGCTGACCAATCTCGCCCAGACCGCGATGACGGTCACCGACGTCATGATCCTTGGCCGCGTCAACGCCGACACGCTGGCGGCGGGCGCGCTGGGCAGCAATCTCTATTTCGCGCCGATGGTGTTCGGCCTTGGCCTGATGCTGGCCACCATGCCGATGATGGCGCGCGAGGTCGGGCGTAACCGGCATTCGGTGCGCGACCTGCGCCGCACCGTCCGCCAGGGACTGTGGGCCGCTGTGTTCATCGCCATCCCGATCTGGCTGCTGCTGTGGCATGGCGAGATGATCCTGCTTGCCATGGGCCAGCAGCCAGCGCTTGCCGCAGCTGCCGGGGCCTATCTGCGCTTCATGCAGTGGGGCCTGTTGCCGTTCTATTTCTATGTCGTGCTGCGTTCCTTCATCACCACGCTGGAGCGTCCCGGTTGGGCGACGGTGGTGGCCTTCGTTGCCGTCGGCGTCAATCTGGCCGGTAACTGGGTGCTGGTCTTCGGCCATCTCGGCTTGCCGCGCCTTGGCATTGTCGGCGCGGGCATCGCCACCAGCCTCGCCAGCCTGACGATGTTCCTGGGCATGGTGCTGGTAGTCTGCCTCGACCGCCGCTTCCGGCGTTACCGCCTGTTCGGCCGTTTCTGGCGCGCGGACTGGCCGCGTTTTCGCCAGTTGATGCGGATCGGCCTGCCGATTGCCGCGATGATGGGTTTCGAAACGACATTGTTCAACGCAGCCGCGTTCCTGATGGGGGTTATCGGCGCTTCCTCGCTTGCCGCCTACGCCATCGTCATCCAGCTTTGTTCGGTCAGCTTCATGGTGCCGCTCGGCGTCAACCAGGCCGCGACGGTGCGCGTCGGCATTGCCTATGGCGCGGGCGATGCCAGCGGCGTCAGCCGCGCCGGCTGGACGGCATATGGCGTCGGTGTCGGCTTCATGGCGGTTTCGGCACTGGTAATGATCGCGATGCCGCGCCTGCTCATCGGCCTGTTCATCGACACCGACAACGCCGCCAACACGGAAGTCGTGGCTATCGCGGCCACCTTCCTGATCTTCGCGGCGCTGTTCCAGATCGTCGATGGCGCGCAGGCGGTGGGCGCCGGCATGTTGCGGGGCCTGCACGATACCGGCGTGCCGATGATGATCGCGGCCATCGGCTATTGGGGCGTCGGCATGCCGCTGGGCGCCGTGCTGGCCTTTCATTTCGGCTTTGCCGGCGTCGGCATCTGGATCGGCCTGTCGGCCGGCCTTGCCGTGGTCGCCGTGCTTCTGTTGCTGCGTTGGCTGCGCCGCGACCGGTTGCTGCCGTTTCACCCGGCTTGAGCGCGCTCGGCGTCCGCTCGGCCAATGTCTGGGGCTGTTGTTTTTGCCGGCTGGTCGGCAAAAGCGGGAAGCGTTTTTCCGAATTCGATGCTAAGAGGCTTGCCGCAGGCGGTCACCAAGGGTCAGAACCCCGCAGGGAAGGCGACAACTTCTATGGCAAGAACCGACATTGCGCGGCGCGTCTACAATCATACCTGGAAGCTCGACCCGATCGTGCGCAGCCTGCTCGATACGGACTTCTACAAGCTTTTGATGTTGCAGATGATCTGGGGCATGTATCCGAAGGTCGACGCCACCTTCTCCCTTATCAACCGCACCACTTCGGTTCGTCTCGCCGACGAGATCGACGAGGGCGAACTGCGCGAACAGCTCGACCATGCGCGCACGCTGCGCTTCTCCAAGAAGGAGATGATCTGGCTCGGCGGTAATAATTTCTATGGCCGCAAGCAGATTTTCGAGCCGGAATTCCTGGCCTGGCTGGCAAAGTTCCAGCTGCCCGAATATCACCTGAACAGACATGACGGTCAGTATGAGCTGACCTTCTCCGGCCCGTGGATGTACACCACCTTGTGGGAAATTCCCGCTCTCGCCATCATCAACGAACTGCGCTCGCGCGCGGCGATGAAGGTCTACGGCCCGTTTGCGCTCGACGTTCTGTATGCGCGCGCCAAGGCCAAGATGTGGGCGAAGACCGACCTGCTGAAGATGCTCCCCGACATCAACATTTCCGATTTCGGCACCCGCCGCCGCCACTCCTTCCTGTGGCAGCGCTGGTGCGTCGAAGCGTTGAAGGAGGGCATCGGCACGGCCTTCACCGGCACGTCCAACGTGCTTCTGGCCATGGACAACGATCTCGAAGCGCTCGGCACCAACGCGCATGAACTGCCGATGGTGTTTGCCGCCCTTGCCAATTCCGAGCAGGAGCTTGTCCAGTCGCCCTACAAGGTGTTGCAGGACTGGCAGCGCTATTATGGCGGTAATCTGCTGATCGTCTTGCCGGACGCTTTCGGCACCGCCGCTTTCCTTCGTGACGCGCCCGACTGGGTCGCCGACTGGACCGGCTTCCGCCCCGACAGCGCGCCGCCCATCGAGGCCGGCGAAAAGATCATTTCCTGGTGGCGCGAGAAAGGCCGTGACCCCAAGCAGAAACTGCTGGTGTTTTCCGATGGGCTTGAAGTCGAGACGATCGTCGAGGCCTACCGCCATTTCCGTGGCAAGGTGCGCATGGCTTTCGGCTGGGGCACCAATCTGACCAATGATTTCGAGGACTGCGCGCCGGTGCCGACCAACCGGCTGGATGCCATTTCGCTGGTTTGCAAGGTCACGAAGGCCAATGGCCGCCCGGCGGTGAAGCTTTCCGACAATCCGGAAAAAGCTACCGGCGATCCGGCGGAAATCGCACGATATTTGCGCATTTTCGGCGAGAAAGACCGCGCTAGGCACCTGGTGAAGGTATAGCTGGCTTCCTTTACGGAAGGATTGCCGGCGCTGGTCGCGGCTTCGCCATCTAACGCTTTGATCGGGCATCGGAATAATCGGAAAACCGGTTTCCACTTTTCGGTCGATGCTCTATGGAAGATGCGCCGTTTCATACTTTGCCGCCAAGGCGATTGGCCAGCACCAGTAACCAGCACCAGCAAAAGGACTTCCGATGCCTGACACCAAGGGACTGCTAGGCCTTTCCAAAGCAGCGCTCAGCCGCCGCACGGCGCTGAAAGGCATTGCCGCCACCGCCGGGCTGATTACCGCTCCTGGCTTCGTTCGCTATTCGCAGGCGCAGACTTCCGCTCCGGTCAGGATCGGCTTCCAGTCGCATCGCACCGGCATCGGCGCGGCCTATGGCCATTGGTACGAGAAAACCACCGCCGCCGCGATCAAGGCGATCAACGATGCCGGTGGCATCAATGGCCGGCCGGTCGAGGTCGTCATCGAGGACGATGGCACGGATGCGGGCCGCGGCGCGGAAGTGGTGGCTAAATTCGCCAAGCAGCACAAGACGGATATCGTCTACGGCACGCTGTTCTCCAATGTCGTCGTCGGCTCCGCGCCGACCGCCGGCGAACTGAAGATACCCTATTACGTCGTCAGCGAAGGCTACCACATCGCATCCGGCAAGATGAACCGCTGGTGCCTGCAACCCGGCATTACCGATGTTCGCGCGCAGGTAACGTCGATGGCGCCGTGGATCGCCGCCAATGCCGGCAAGAAGATCACGATGATCTTCCCCGACTACGCCTTCGGCTACGATCACCGCGACTACCTGCCGCCGGCGCTGGAAAAGGCCGGCGCGAAAGTGGTGGCGCAGATCGCCATTCCGCCGACGGAATCTTCCTTCACCAAGTATTTTCCGCAGATCCCGGCCGACACCGACGTCATCTACCATGTGATGGTCGGTCCGGCCGTGCTTACCTTCGTCAAGGAACTCGGCGAATTCTACGGCTCCAGCGGCCCGAAGCTGTTCGGCTTCATCGATTCGCTGGAGGCCGTCGACATCGATAGCCCCGGTCTGGAATATCTCGAAGGCAGCCATTTCTGGGAAGGCTCGCCGCGCTTCGCGCAGGCCAACGACAGCGAGGGCCAGAAGGCCTATCGCGCCGCCGTCGGCATAAACGACCAGGGCGCCGCCATCGATAACCCGAAGGATGTCTCGACCGCCGGCCATATGTTCGGCTGCTGGGAAACGCTCTACGTCATCAAGAAAGCGATGGAGGATTGCGCCTATAAGGGACCGGAAGACCGCGCCAGGCTGGTCGAGGCGACGGAGGCGCTGACCACCTTCGCCGAAGGGCCGGAGCATCCGCAGGGACCGAAGACCTTCAACGGCAAGCTGCATCAGGTGTTCGGCGTCCAGTACATCTCGAAGCTGGAGGCAGGCCGGCTGAACGTGGTTCACCGCACCGCTATCGAGGACGGTCTCTACGAATCCGAAACCGACTATACCAAGATGGCGCTG
>DASYCS010000340.1:0-2211 GCA_036500025.1 Mesorhizobium sp.
GAAGCTTCCGCCCAGCCCTCGACCGCCACCTTGCCGCCCTTGGCGTCGATGCCGACGGCGACCTTGCCGGGGAACGCCTTGCAGGCCTGCTTCACCAGTTCGGGATCGCGCACCGCCACCGTGCCGAGGATGACGCGGGCAAGGCCGCGCTCCAACCACGTTTCGATCTGCGCCAGCGTGCGGATGCCGCCGCCAAGCTGCACCGGGTTCTTCGTCGCCTTCAGGATGGCGTCGACCGCCGCACCATTGACGCTCTCACCCTTGAAGGCGCCGTTGAGGTCGACGACGTGCAGCCATTCGAAGCCTTGCGCCTCGAACACCCTCGCCTGCGCTGCCGGGTCTTCGTTGTAGACGGTCGCTGTCGCCATGTCGCCAAGCTTGAGGCGCACGCACTGGCCGTCCTTGAGGTCTATGGCGGGGAACAGGATCACGGCTTCCACCTGAGGAAATTGGCGATGAGAGCGAGGCCGAGCGCCTGGCTCTTTTCGGGATGGAACTGCGTGCCGGCAAGGTTGTCGCGCGCGACCGCCGCCGTCACCCGGCCGCCATAGTCGGCGACGGCCAGAACCTCGTCCGGCCTTTGCGCGTCGAGATGATAAGAATGAACGAAATAGGCGTGCAGCCCGCCTGGCCCGGTCGGAATGCCGGCAAAGAGCGGATGGTCACGCAGGACTTCGACCGTGTTCCAGCCGATCTGGGGGATTTTCAAGGCCGGGTCTGACGGCGTGATTTCCTTGACGTCGCCGGCTATCCAGCCGAGACCCGTGGTGACGGCTTTTTCCAGCCCGCGGTGCGACATCAATTGCATGCCGACGCAGATCCCCAAAAACGGCCGGCCTTTGGCGATGGCGGCTTCCTCGATCGCTTCCCACATGCCTTCGACGGCGTGCAGTCCGGCGGCGCAATCGGCATAGGCGCCGACGCCCGGAAGCACGATGCGGTCGGCGCCGCGCACCCGGCCGGCATCGGCGGTCAGCTCGATCTCGGCGGCGATGCCCGCCTCGCCGGCGGCGCGCTCGAACGCCTTGGTCACCGAGCGCAGATTGCCGGAGCCGTAGTCGATGATGGCAACGCGCATGTCAGGGTCTTCCGGAAAAGGGCACCAGGCCGAGCGACCCATGGCGAGTGGGACGGGCAAGCGTCGGGTCGGGCGTCATGGACAGCGGCGGCGCGTCTTCGGCCGGATCGCCGCCGGCATCCAGCGCATAGCGCGCATCGGCGTCTTCAACATCGTCCGCGACAACGACGCCCCATTGCCGCCAGCCGCGACGGGCCAGCGCGCCGACCCGCAGCGCCTGTCCTTCCAGCCCGACATAGAGCATGACGAGGACGACCAGCAGCATGGCGCTCAGCGGCGCGTCGAATGTTTCGCCCAAGGCGATCAAGAGGCCGATGGCAACGAAGGCGAGGACCGCTTCGATCCACAGCCGATGCCATAGCAGCCATAGCGGCGGCACCAGGAAGCCCGGCCACGAGAAGCCGTCGCGCATGAAGGCCGTATCGACTGCATTGCCGCGGCCCGGCGGTTCCATCACCACATAGACGGCCATGCCTACCCCTTCAGCGATCCCTTGGTGGATGGTACGGCCTGCGGCTGGCGCGGGTCGGTTTCGAGCGCTGCGCGCAGCACGCGCGCCACCGCCTTGAAGCAGGTTTCGGCGATGTGGTGGTTGTTGGCGCCATAATGGTTGGTAACATGCAGGGTGATGCCGGCATTTTGCGCCAGCGCCTGGAAGAACTCACGCACCAGCTCGGTGTCGAACGTGCCGATCTTGGGCGAGGAGAACGCCACGTTCCAGACCAGGAACGGCCGGCCCGAAACATCGATGGCGGCGCGCGTCAGCGTTTCGTCCATGGCAAGGTTGATCGAGGCATAGCGCATGATGCCGCGCCGCTCGCCCAGCGCCTTGGCCAGCGCCTGGCCAAGCGCGATGCCCGTATCCTCGACCGTGTGGTGATCGTCCATATGCAGGTCGCCCTTGGCCCTCACCGTCATGTCGACCAGCGAATGGCGCGACAGCTGGTCTAGCATGTGGTCGAAGAAGCCGACGCCTGTCGCCATGTCCGATTTGCCCGAACCGTCGACATGGACCGACACGGAAATATCAGTTTCCCTGGTCTTGCGGCTGATTTCGGCGGAACGGGGCGACATGGCCTTGTCCTTGTCCCAGAGTTTAGATGCCCGACGTTTCGATGTCCGGCGTTTCGATC
>DASYCS010000341.1:0-7538 GCA_036500025.1 Mesorhizobium sp.
AAGGCCTTCTTCGCCTTGCCGGGATCGGCGCATTGGATGGTTATTTTGGCGGGCTTCTTCGAAGCGCCCTCGCCCTCCGCCTCATCCTTGCGGGTCTTGTATTTGTCGAAGCGGTAGCTGCGCAGCAAAATGCCGGCGGCAAGGGCTGCCGCCTCTTCCGCATTACCGGAAACATCCGGCGCGTCCAGCACGACCGTCGCGTCCGCCGCCATGCGCAACGAGGCGGCGATGGTGCCGCCAAGCTTCAGCCACGCATATTCATCGAGCGCGGCCGCCTTGCCTGTCCCGATTGCCACCAGCCTGTCGAAGTCCACGCCCTGTGGCGCCAGCACCTCGACGACACCGGCGAACTTGCCCGTGAACCCCGCCACCGGAAATGCTCTTTCCAGCGTTCCCGCGGGATCGCACGCCGCGGCCACCTCGCTCAATCTTGCATTTTCGCCCGACAGTACGAAGACCGCACCTTTCGAAGGCACAGCGAATTTGGCAAAGGCGATGGAAGGGCGCGATTTCATGATTCTTGACTTTCAAGGCGGGAACGACGCGCTGACATTTGGGCGTTTTGCGGCTTTTAGCAAGGCTCCGCCGAAAAACATGAGGGATTTAACCGTCTTCCAGCAGGGCTATTTGTCCCATGTCGCGGCGCGCCGTTTAGGCGTAACCATCTGTTAACCATCTGTCTTTGCCCTTTCTTATCCAATCTTGCCGACACTGAGCGCCAACCGGGGCAACGATGAACCCAGAGCAATCCGGTTGTGCGCGCGTCGCCGGACAGATACTTTGCCCGGAGGCATGATGCCGGTCGAAAGCAGCCGAGAAACAGTCTGAATGAAGGTCGTCGAACGCTACATCATGCGGCGCACTTTTGTGCTCTTCATGGGAACGCTGCTGTGGACGCTGGCGATCGTGTGGACGACGCAGGTGCTCGCACGCATCGACCTTGTCACCGACAGCGGCCAATCCGCCTTGACGTTCTTTCAGGTCGCCTCGCTCATCATCCCCTCGATCATCCCCGTCGTGGTGCCGTTCGCGCTGGTCGTCGCGGTCGCACAGACGCTGAGCACCATGAACGCCGATTCCGAGCTGGTGGTCATCAGCGCGGCAGGCAGTTCCCGGCTGACCGTGGTTCGGCCGATCCTGCTCCTGGCATTGGCGGCGGGGCTGCTCTGCTTCGTCGTCCACAACGGCCTCGACCCCTATGCGCGGCAGAAGAACCGCGAACTCGTGGCCTCCGCGCGCGCCGATTTCCTGTCGCTGATCATTCAGGAAGGCACCTTCCGCAAGGTGGAGGACGGCTTGTTCGTGCAGATCGGCGAGCGCTTTCCCGATAGCCGGCTCGGCGGCATCTTTGTCGCCGATTCCCGCGAGCCTGGCGTCGATCTCATCTACTACGCCAAGACCGGCGCGATCATCGACCGCGGCGACAAGAAAGTGCTGCTGATGAACGACGGCGTCGTCAACCGCAAGGTTCCCTCGGGCGACGTTTCGGTGGTGCGCTTCACGGCCTATGCGTTCGACCTTTCGGCCTTCGCCTCGGACACGGGCGACGCCATCCTTTTGCCGAAGGATCAGACGACGCAATATCTTCTCAATCCCGATGCGAACGATCCGACATTCAAGGAATCGCCCGGCCTCTATCGAACCGAACTCAACATTCGGTTCTCCGAATGGCTGTTTCCCATTGCATTCGCCTTGATCGCCCTGGCTGTTGCCGGCGATCCCAAATCGCACCGGGAGGCGCGGATCCACCCGCTGATCACGGCCATCGTCATCTGCCTTGCCGTGCGCTGGCTGGCCTTTTTCGCCGAGGGCGAATCCAAGAGCACGCCCTTCCTCGGCTACATGATGTATGCGATCCCGATCCTGGCATCCCTGATCTCCATCCTGTTCATACGCGTCCAGAAAACGATGGAACTGCCGATGAACTGGGTCGACGCGGGCGCTTCCGTCTTTCGTGGCATCCGTGACCGCCTTACGGGCGCCCCGTCCAGACAGGGAGCCGCATGATGGGCTGGACGCTGGGCCGCTACTTCTTCTTTCGCTATGCGATGATCACGCTGTGGTTCTTCCTTGGCATATTCGCGCTCATTTTCCTGATCGACTTCACGGAACTGACCGGCCGCACCGCGCGTCTGCCCGGCTTTACCTATCAGACGGGCCTGATGATTTCGGCGTTCCGGGTCCCGATGATCATGTTGCAGACCGTTCCTTTCATCGGCCTTTTCTCCGCCATGGCGATGCTGGTGTCGCTGAACCGCAAATATGAACTCGTCATCGCCCGCTCCGCCGGCATATCGGCCTGGCAATTTCTCCTGCCCGCCTGCCTTGGCGCGCTGTTGTTCGGCGTTTTGTCGGTCGGAGTGCTCAACCCGGTGGCGGCCTACGGGTTCTCCTATTCCGAACGCATGGAAAGCCAGCTCCGCTCCGGCGCTTCAAACGCCATCTCGGCCAATGCCGCCCCCTGGCTCAGGCAGAAGACCGCTTCCGGCGACACCGTCATCGGCGCGCACGCCATTTTGAACCAGGGCATGGAAATGTCCGACGCCTCGTTCTTCATCCTCGATGCCGAGGGGAATATCGCCGAGCGCAAGGACGCAAAGCATGTCTACCTGCGCGACGGCTATTGGGATTTGCGTGACGTTAAGATTTTTCGTGAAAGCCGCGCCGTCGAAGCGAGGGCGACCGACCGCGTAGCCACCAATCTCAAGCCGGAATTCGTCCAGGAAAGACTGGCCCGGCCCGAAACCATCCCGTTCTACGAACTGCCGCAAAAAATCGAAATTGCCCGCTCCTTCGGACTTAAGGCAAATGCCTTCGCCATGCAGTTCGATTCGTTGGTGGCGCTGCCGTTCCTGCTGGTCGCCATGACGCTGATTGCGGCGACGGTATCGATGCGATTTGCCAGAATGGGTCAGTCTGCAACGATGATTCTGGGTGGTGTCTTCGCAGGCTTTCTGCTTTATGTCGTCTCGGTGCTGGTGAAGGCGTTTGGGATCGCCGGATTCGTGCCGACTGTCGTAGCCGCATGGTTTCCTGTCGTCGTGTCGATGTTTTTTGGGGTAACGTTTCTGCTGTACAAGGAAGACGGCTAGTGAAGGGGGCAGTTTTGCGTAGCCGTAGGACAGCCCGGATGGCGCACCTTTACGGGGCGACCGCCTTGGCATGCCTTTTTTCCTTCGCGTTCCCGGCCACATCCGCATTTGCTCAGGACGTTTCCGGCCTGGCGCCCAAAGTGGCGGCCGGCTCGCAAATGCTGCTGGCAGCCGATACGCTGGTTTATGACAATGATGCCAAGACGGTAACCGCCGTCGGCGGCGTCCAGATCGACTATGACGGCAATCGCCTGGTCGCCCAGCGCGTCACCTACGACCGCAACACCAAGCGCCTGCTGGCCAGCGGCAATGTCCAGTTGGTCAACAGCGACGGCACCAAGCTTTATTCCGACCACCTCGATATTACCGACGATTTCGGCAATGGCTTCATCAATGCGCTGCGCGTCGAAACGCCCGACAAGACCTACATGGCCGCCGAAAGCGCCGAGCGCATGGGCGGCGTGCTGACGACCTTCCACAATGGCGTCTACACCGCCTGCGAACCTTGCGAGGACAAGCCGGACAAAGCGCCGATCTGGCGCGTCAAGGCGCGCAAGGTCATCTGGAACGGCGAAAAGAAAACGGTTCGCTTCGAGGATTCGAATTTCGAATTCTTCGGCTTTCCAATGGCCTATTTGCCGGCATTCGAGATTGCCGACCCGACCGTCAAGCGCAAGAGCGGCTTCCTGATGCCCGGCATCAGCTACAAGACCGAACTGGGCGTCGGCGTAACCGTTCCCTATTATCTTGCGCTGTCGCCCACCTACGACCTGACCGCCAAGGGCACCTATTATTCCAAGCAGGGCTTTCTCGGCGAGGCCGAATGGCGTCAACGCTTCGACAACGGCCAGTACAGCGTCAAGTTCGCCGGCATCCAGCAGCGCGATCCGAGCGCCTTCGACCCCGGCACCGTCGATTCCGGTCCCGCCGGCGATCCCAAGAAATTCCGCGGCATGATGGGCACCAAAGGCCAGTTCGCCATCAATTCGCGCTGGAATTTCGGCTGGGATATCCTGACCCAGACCGACAAGAACTTTTCCTACACCTACAATGTCCAGGACTATAATAGTTACGTTCATCGCTCCGAAGTCTTTTTGACCGGATTGAACGACCGCAACTATTTCGACCTGCGCGCCATGCATTTCGAAGTTCAGGAAGAAGCGCTCGATGGGGTCAACGGCTCTCGTTCCAAGCAGCAGCCATGGGTACTGCCCAGCCTGGACTATGCCTACATCCCTGAAACGCCGCTGGCCGGCGGCCAGCTGACTTTCAATCTCAATACGCGGGTTATACACCGCGACGACCTCGATGAAGCCTTCAACACGCCCTATAACGCCCTGACGCCGACCCAGCGCGTGCGCGGCATCCATGGAGATAGCGGCCGCATCACCGGCGAGGCCGAGTGGAAACGAACCTTCATCACCGATGGTGGGCTGGTCATCACGCCGCTGTTGGCCTTCCAGGCCGATGCCGATTACGTCAACGCCTCTTCCGATTCGATTGCCGCCATCAATTCCATGGCGACCAACCCCATGATCGGCTCGACGGCCGACGACCGCTCTTCCTTCGCCCGCTTCATGCCCACCGCCGGGCTGGAACTGCGCTACCCGATCCTGTTTTCGATGGGCCATTCGAGCCATGTTCTGGAGC
The DNA here is from genome assembly GCA_036500025.1 of Mesorhizobium sp. GTDB lineage: Bacteria > Pseudomonadota > Alphaproteobacteria > Rhizobiales > Rhizobiaceae > Mesorhizobium. Next base: position 4,743 of record DASYCS010000341.1, read on the forward strand.
CGATGGTCCAGACATTCGTGCGCCCCAACGAGCAATATGTCGGCGGCCTGGGTATCCCCAACGAAGACGCGCAAAGCTTCGTTTTCGATGCGACCACCCTGTTCGAGCGCGACAAGTTCTCCGGCTACGACCGTGTCGAGGGCGGCACCCGCGCCAATGTCGGCGTGCGCTATTCGGGCAGCTACGAAAATGGCTGGACGACCAACGCGCTGTTTGGCCAATCCTACCAGATCGGCGGGCGAAATTCCTTCGCCACGCCGGATTTGGTCAATGTTGGAGCCTATTCCGGCCTCGAAACCGCCAAGTCGGACTTCGTCGCGCTTGCCGGCCTGGCCAGCCCATCCGGCCTTTCGGCATCGGTCAGCGGCCGTTTCGATGAAAATACCTTGGAGGCGCGCCGCACGGAGCTTCGCGCGGGCTATAGCGGCGCGCCGTTGTCGCTCACCTCCAGCTACACCTATATCCAGGCGCAGCCCCTTTATGGCTTCGAAACGGACCGCCACGAAGTTTCGCTCGGTGCAAGCACCAAGTTGGGCCGGTTCTGGAGCGTATTCGGCTCGGGCACCTACAATCTGGAAGATAGCTACATGGCGAGCAAAGGCGTCGGCTTTTCCTATGCCGACGAATGCTTCACCTATCTGATGACGTTCTCGGAAACGCAGTCCAGCAAGCATGACGAGCCGTCGCAGAATATCGGCTTCAATATTTCATTCCGTACCCTTGGCGACTTCGGTGCGGCGTCCAACAGCTTTGCCCAGCAGTAATGCCGAGGCCGGCGACATTGTTTTGCCGTATAACGCTGGCATAGGCATCGGCGTTGGAGAGGCCCGTTTTCGGTAGAATTGGAACGCTTTCGATGAGGAAATATCTGTTTTCCGCCGGATTTGCGCTGTTGGTGATGGCAACGGCGATATCGCTGGCTGCGACGATCCCTTCGGCCTTTGCCAGCGCGATAAAGTATATCGTCAACGATGTGCCGATTACCTCCGGCGATATCCAGCATCGCGCCGCCTTCCTGCGTCTCCAGCACAAGAAGGCCGATGCCGGCGACGAATTGATCGACCAGACCTTGCGTCTTGCCGAAGCCAAGCGGCTTGGCATTCGCATCAGCGACGCGCAGGTCAACGAGGCCTATGCCCGCTTTGCCTCGTCCAACAAGATGCAACTCAAGCAGCTTGACACCGTGATGGCCCGGTCCGGCGTGACCAAAGAGCATTTCAAGGAATTCATCCGCGCCCAGATGGCTTGGAATCAGGCGCTGGGCGCGCGTTTCCGCGCCGAGAGCAGCGGCAGCGGTAACAGCGAACAGGACATGGTTCGGCGGATGCTGGAAAAGGGCGGCGACAAGCCCAAGGCAACCGAATACATGCTCCAGCAGGTCATCTTCGTCGTCCCCGCTGCCGAGCGCAAATCCGCGATGGGCAAGCGCAAGCGGGAAGCCGAGGCGATGCGTGACCGCTTCAACGGCTGCGAGAACACGCGCCAGTTCGCCAAGGGCCTGATCGACGTCACCGTCCGCGAACTTGGCCGGGTGCTGGCGCCGCAACTGCCGCCGGAATGGGCCGAGCAGATCAAGGCGACCAAGGCAGGCGGCGCAACGACCGTACGGGAAACCGAACGCGGCATCGAGTTCATCGGCGTCTGTTCGGCGCGCGAAGTATCCGACGACAAGGTGGCCCAGATGGTGTTCGACACCGAAGGTAAGACGGATGACAAGGCCGATGCGCTTAGCGCCAAATATATTGGCGAGTTGAAGGCAAAAGCCCGCATCGTCCGGCGCTGAACCAGCCGTGAATTCTTCTCCAAACGCATCGCTGGCGCTCAGCGTCGGCGATCCTTCGGGCGTCGGCCCGGAGACGGCGATCACCGCATGGTCGCGCCGGCAGGCCGATGGCGTTCCCGCTTTCTACCTGCTTGCCGATCCGGCCTTGATCGAAACGCGCGCCCGCTTCATCGGCCTCGACGTGAAAATCCAGCCGACGACCCCCGACCAGGCCTCGGCCTTATTTGGTGAGGCCCTGCCGGTCGTTCCGCTCGCCGCCCGCTTCATCGACAGCCCCGGCCGACCCGATCCCGACAATGCGGCCGGCATTGTCGAGGCGATCGACCGCGCCGTTGCCGATTGCCTTGCCGGCGATGCGGCGGCCGTCGTCACCTGCCCTATCGCCAAGAAACCGCTTTACGATGCCGGCTTCCGCTTTCCCGGCCATACCGAATATCTGGCGCACCTGGCCTCGCGGCATACAGGCCGCGAGATCATGCCGGTGATGATGCTGTCCGGACCAGATCTGCGCACCGTGCCCGTCACCATCCACATCCCGCTGGCTGAGGTGCCGTCGGCGCTGACCAGCGAATTGATCGTCGCCACCGCGCGCATTACAGCCGTCGACCTCGCGCAACGCTTCGGCATTAAAAAGCCGCGCCTCGCAATCTCCGGCCTCAACCCCCATGCGGGTGAAGGCGGCGCTATGGGCGACGAGGACGAGCGCATCGTGCGCCCTGCCATCGACAAGCTGCGAGCCGAAGGCATTGACGCGTTCGGGCCGCTGCCCGCCGACACCATGTTTCACCCGCGCGCCCGCGCCGGCTATGATGTGGCGATCTGCATGTACCACGACCAGGCGCTTATCCCCGCCAAGGCGTTGGCCTTCGACGAGGCGGTGAACGTCACGCTTGGCCTGCCCTTTATCCGCACCTCGCCGGACCACGGCACCGCCTTCGACATTGCCGGCAAGGGCATCGCCCGCCCTGACAGTCTGATCGCGGCGCTGAAGCTCGCCCGCCGCCTTGCCGATA
>DASYCS010000342.1:0-2321 GCA_036500025.1 Mesorhizobium sp.
GAAGCGCAGCAGCGCGCCGACATCGTAGCTGTCGGGAAAGCCCTTGCGCTCCATCAGGTTTTCCCGGCGCAGGATTTCGTTGGGCAACAGGAAGCCGTCGGTGGTGACGAGATCGACCTTGGGACTGGACGGCCAGCGCGCCAGCAGTTCTTTCAGCACGCGCGCCGTGGTCGATTTGCCGACGGCGACCGAACCGGCAATGCCGATGATGAACGGCGTCTTGACCACGTCGCCGACATTGAAGAAAGCGCGGCGCTGACGAAACAAAAGCTGGCTTGCCTCGACATGCGCCGACAAAAGCCGCGACATCGACAGATAGATGCGCTTGACCTCTTCCAGGTCGACCGGGTCGTTCAGTGAACGCAGGCGGTGGATTTCTTCTTCGGTCAGCGTCAGCGGCGTATCGGCGCGAAATTTTGCCCATTGCTCGGCCGAGAAGAAGAGATAGGGCGAGTATTTCTCGGTGGGGGCGAGTTGGTCCATCGCGTCTTCTGCCCTCGTCTGGCTCAGCCGGGATTTTGCCGGGAGGCCTTTTCGGCGATGCCCGAGCGGCCGGCGCGCTGCGCAAGTTCATCCAGCACGGCATCAAGCGGAACGCCCGAAATACCCAGCACCACCAGCCAATGATAGAGAAGATCGGCGCTTTCCGAAACCAGCGCCTTGTTGTCGCCGGTGACGGCCGCGATCACCGTTTCGACGGCTTCCTCGCCCAGTTTCTGCGCCGCCTTTTCGATGCCGCGCGCATAAAGCCTGGCCGTCCATGAATCCGGATCGCCGGAATGGGCACGGTCGTGAATGTTTTTTTCGAGGTCAAAGAGCGAAAACGCGGCCATGGCGCCGTTTAAGACCGAAAAGCCGCGGTGTCCAGCCGCATGGGCAAGCCGGCTTTCGCCATATGCGCCTTGGCCTCGGCAATCGAATAGGTGCCGAAATGGAAGATGGAGGCGGCAAGCACGGCTGTTGCGTGGCCGCCGGAGATGCCGTCCACCATATGGTCGAGGCTGCCGACGCCGCCTGAAGCGATCACCGGCACGCGCACGGCATCGGCCACCGCGCGGGTCAGCGCGATATCATAGCCGGCCTTGGTGCCGTCGCGATCCATCGAAGTGAGCAGGATTTCGCCGGCTCCCAGGTCGACCATTTTCCGCGCGAACTCGACCGCGTCGATGCCGGTCTTTTCGCGCCCACCATGGGTGAAGATTTCCCAGCGGTCCGCCTGGCCCGGCATCGATACCTTCTTGGCGTCGATCGCGACGACGATGCATTGATTGCCGAATTTCTGCGCCGCCTCGGCGACGAAATCGGGGTTTTTCACCGCCGCCGTATTGATCGACACCTTGTCGGCCCCGGCCAGCAAAAGCCTGCGGATATCGGCGACCTGGCGGACGCCGCCGCCGACCGTCAGCGGCATGAAGCACTGTTCGGCGGTGCGCGCGACGATATCGAAGATAGTCTCGCGGTTTTCCGAAGAAGCGGTAATGTCTAGGAAGCAAAGCTCATCCGCGCCCGCCGCGTCATAGGCTTTCGCCGCCTCGACCGGATCGCCGGCATCGATCAGATCGACGAAGTTGACGCCCTTGACGACGCGGCCGTCCTTTACGTCGAGACACGGGATGACGCGAGCCTTGAGGGTCAAAGGACGGCCTCCATTTTCGCCTGCGCGTCCTCGCCGCTACGCGGCTGCGGGCGGCGCGGGCAGTCCTTTACGTCCAGGCAAGGAATAACGCGGGCCTTAAGGGTCAAAGGACGGCCTCCATTTTCGCCTGCGCGTCCTCGCCGCTGCGCGGCTGCGGGCGGCGCGGGCAGTCCTTTACGTCGAGACACGGGATAACGCGGGCTTTCAGCGTCATGGCCGTTCCTCAAAAAGTGCCGCGGGTGGATTGCCTTCGCCACGCAATATCGCCAGCGCCTGTGCCGGATCGATGCGACCGTCATAGAGCGCGCGGCCCGAGATCGCGCCTTCCAGCTTGCGCGCGTCGGGCATGGTCATGCGCACGATATCGGCGATGGAGGCGAGGCCGCCCGATGCTATGACCGGGATGGACACCGCCTCGGCCAGCGCGATGGTCGATTCCCAGTTGATGCCGGCAAGCACGCCGTCGCGGTCGATATCGGTGTAGATGATGGCGGCAACGCCCGCACCTTCGAATGTCCGGGCCAGTTCCACTACGCCAAGCGAAGAAGCTTCCGCCCAGCCCTCGACCGCCACCTTGCCGCCCTTGGCGTCGATGCCGACGGCGACCTTGCCGGGGAACGCCTTGCAGGCCTGCTTCACCAGTTCGGGATCGCGCACCGCCACCGTGCCGAGGATGACGCGGGCA
>DASYCS010000343.1:0-9794 GCA_036500025.1 Mesorhizobium sp.
CGGAATGCCGAATTCCTCCTCCAGTATGGCGGCGAAGGCAATGTCGGTCTGCGGCGTGATCGGCGACCACAATACGGTGCGCGCCGCCGCATCGGTGGTGCCCTGGACGGCAAGCACGATACGCGCCACCTTGCCCCCGGCAAAACCCGGATCGTCAAGACGGTGTCGGATGATGGCCACGCATTCGGCGACAAGCTGCTCGCGCGACATGGCTTGCGTGTCGAGCCGGCGTTCCTCCTGCGCGATAACCCCGCCTGCATAGTCGATGACGGCGATGGAAAGGAAATTCAGCGACAACACGACGCTCAACACCGATGTCGCCCGCGCGTTCAGCGCCAGCCCCACCTGCGGGCGTCCGCGCTTCAGCGAGGGCGGGGCATCCCTGCTTTCGTTGAGGATACCCTCGGCGATCAGGTCGGATGAAATGGCGGATATGGTGGAGTGGCTAAGGCCGGTTTCAGCCGCGACCGCGGTGCGCGATGCTTCGCCCGCCGCCCTGCGCACGGCCGAAATGACCATAGCGCGGTTGCGGCGGCGCAGATCGTCGTGGCGCACTCCCACCATCATCTTGCCTGCGTCTCCCAAGGCATCAATAGTCCTACAATTATGGGAAGCCGGCGGCGCTGTCATTGATTATTTCGAGAGGCGAAAAAATATCCGGGCCGAAAATCCCGGTTGACAGTTCGAGACGGTTGGACGAGTATTTTTTCGATGCTCGAAAAAAAGAGCTTCAGTGCCGGCCTGGGCAATGTTCGGGCCAACAGGGTCGCGCCGTAGGCTGCGCAGGGAGAAGAAATCATGAGGAAGTTTACTGCCGCCATTTTGGCGAGCGCCGCGCTTTCGCTGACATTGGTGTCGGTCGCGCAGGCGAAGGACAAGATCGTTGGCGTTTCCTGGTCGAACTTTCAGGAAGAGCGCTGGAAGACTGACGAAGCCGCCATCAAGAAGGCGCTCGAAGCCAATGGCGACAAGTATATTTCGGCTGACGCGCAGTCTTCGGCCGCCAAGCAGCTCACCGATGTGGAAAGCCTGATTTCGCAAGGCGCCAATGCCCTGATCATCCTCGCCCAGGATGCTTCGGCAATCGGCCCCGCCGTCCAGAAGGCGCTCGACGAAGGCATTCCGGTCGTCGGCTACGATCGCCTGATCGAAAACAAGGACGTGTTCTACCTGACCTTCGACAACAAGGAAGTTGGCCGCATGCAGGCCCGCGAAGTGTTCAAGGCCAAGCCGGAAGGCAATTATGTCTTCATCAAGGGTTCCGGCGCCGATCCGAATGCCGATTTCCTGTTTGCCGGTTCGATGGAAGTGCTCAAGGAAGCCATCGACGGCGGCAAGATCAAGAATGTCGGCGAAGCCTATACCGATGGCTGGCTGCCCGCGAACGCCCAGAAAAACATGGAACAGTTCCTGACCGCCAACGACAACAAGGTCGATGCGGTGATTGCAGCCAATGACGGCACCGCCGGCGGCGTCGTTGCGGCGCTGACCGCGCAGGGCCTTGCCGGAACGGTGCCTGTCTCGGGCCAGGACGCCGACCACGCGGCGCTGAACCGCATCGCGCTCGGCACGCAGACGGTGTCGGTGTGGAAGGACGCGCGCGACCTCGGCAAGAACGCCGCTGAGATCGCTTCGCAATTGGCCGATGGCAAGCAAATGACCGATATTGCCGGCCAGAAGGATTTCACCACGCCCGGCGGCAACACCGTCAAGTCGCTGTTCCTGACGCCTGTCGCCATCACCAAGGACAATCTCGACACCGTCATCGACGCTGGCTGGATTTCCAAGGATGAGGTCTGCGCCGGCGTCAAGGCCGGAGCTGTCCCTGCCTGCAAATAGGCCAGGGTCTCTTGGTTGCAAATGCCGCGCCCACGGGCGCGGCATTTAGCGATTTGAGCTTCAATTTATCCTGAAACATACCTAGAATTGCAGTTCGCTGGAGCGGTTCGTTTCGACGATTGCGGTGAACCGCTTCAGTTCTTTGTTTTGCAATTCCGGGTGGGCAGGTTTTTCCGTCTTCCCGGAATAGCGTCAGCCGGCGGGGAAGACAGGCATGGCCGAGACGACGACGCCCAGCGCAACGCCCGAAGGCGCCCGCGCTTCCGAACTCAGCGCCATCGGCCGGTTTCTGAAGGCGACCGAACTCGATACGCGCATGCTGGGCATGGTCGGCGCGCTGCTGGTCATCTGGGTCGGCATCCATTTTCTGTCCGGCGGCCTGTTCCTGACGCCGCGAAACCTATGGAATTTGTCGGTCCAGAGCTCGTCCGTGGCGATCATGGCCACCGGCATGGTGCTGGTCATCGTGACGCGCAACATCGACCTTTCCGTGGGTTCGGTCGAGGGCGTGATCGGCATGGTAATGGGCGTGGCGCAGGCCATGTTCCTGATCCATGTGGTCGGCCTGCAATCGGGCAATCCGGCGATCTGGATCATCGCGCTGGTCTGCGGCCTCGTCCTCGGCCTGGTGATCGGCGCGCTACAGGGCGTCATCATCGCCTATCTTGAGGTTCCCTCCTTCATCGTCACGCTGGGCGGGCTGCTGGTCTGGCGCGGCATGGCCTGGATGGCCACCAGTGGCCAGACGGTGGCGCCGCTCGATGCGACCTTCCAGCTGATGGGCGGCGGCCCGCGCGGCTCCATCGGCGCGACATGGAGCTGGGTGGTAGGCGCAGTCGCCTGCCTGGCGGTCGTGTTCATGCTGCTCAACGGCAGGGCGCAGCGCCAGCGTTTCAAGTTCCCGCTGCGGCCGGTATGGGCGGAGACATTCCTGGGCGCGGTCACCTGCGCCGTCATTCTCGGCGCGGTGTGGGTCGCCAATTCCTATCCCTGGCCGGTCGGCATCGTGCGCCAATACGCCCAGCAAAACGGCATCACCCTTCCCGAAGGCGGCCTGTTCATCGCCCATGGCATCGCAATCCCCGTCCTGATGGCGATTGCGGTCGGCATCGTCATGACCTTCATCACCGGCCGCACCCGTTTCGGACGCTATGTGTTCGCCATCGGCGGCAACCCGGAAGCAGCCGAGCTTGCCGGCATCAATACGCGCTGGGTGACGGTCAAGGTGTTCATGATCATGGGCATGCTGGCGGCGATCAGCGCCGCCATTTCCTCCGCCCGCCTCAACGCCGCGACCAACGCGCTCGGCACGCTGGACGAATTGCTGGTGATCGCGGCGGCCGTCATCGGCGGCACATCGCTGGCCGGCGGCTCCGGTACGATTGTCGGGGCCATGCTTGGCGCGCTGCTGATGCAGTCGTTGCAATCGGGCATGGTGCTGCTCGGCATCGATTCGCCGCTACAGAGCATCGTCGTCGGCGCCGTGCTGGTCATCGCCGTGTGGCTCGATACCGTCTACAAGAAGCGGGTTTAGGGAAGGAGCAGGATCATGGCAGAAACCCAGACCCCGCTGATCGACATGCAAAACATCTCGATCGCCTTTGGCGGCATTCGCGCCGTCGACGACGCGTCGATCGACCTGTTCCCCGGCGAAGTGGTGGCGCTGCTCGGCCATAATGGCGCGGGCAAGTCGACGCTGATAAAAATCCTGTCCGGCGCCTACAAGCGCGATAGCGGCAAGATTTTCGTCAATGGCGAGGAGGCCTCGATTTCCAACCCGCGCGACGCCAAGAAATACGGCATCGAGACGATCTACCAGACGCTTGCCTTGGCCGACAATGTCGATGCCGCCGCCAACCTTTTCCTTGGCCGCGAACTGATGACAAGCTGGGGCATGCTGGATGACGGTGCGATGGAAGCCGAAGCGCGCAAGGTGATGGGCCGGCTCAACCCGCGCTTCCAGCGCTTCAAGGAACCCGTCGTCAAGCTCTCCGGCGGCCAGCGGCAGTCGGTGGCCATCGCGCGCGCCATCCTGTTCAACGCACGCATCCTCATCATGGACGAGCCGACGGCAGCGCTTGGGCCACAGGAGACGGCGCAGGTCGGCGAACTGGTCAAGCAATTGAAGTCGGAAGGCATCGGCATCTTCCTCATCAGCCACGACATCCATGACGTATTCGATCTTGCCGACCGCCTCTGCGTCATGAAGAACGGACAGGTGGTCGGAACCGCGCGCACCGCCGACGTGACCCCCGATGAGGTGCTTGGCATGATCATCCTCGGCAAATGCCCGCCCGGCGCCATCCCCGGTCCCGGCGCGCTGAAAATAGCCGCCTGATCGCCTACGGCAATCAGCCCCTCTCAGTTTCGGCCAGCCTTCGATGCGGCGGCATTTGAAAATGAAAAAGGCCGGCATGGAGCCGGCCTTTTTCATTCATGTCGCTCGCGTCAGTTGCAGCGGCGCGTATAGATGCGGCCCGTGTTGGGATTGCGGTACTGGCAGCGGCCATCGCGAAGATTGCGCACCAGAAGGCCGCCCAGCGCACCGGCGCCAGCGCCGATCAGCGCGCCTTTGCCGCCGCCGGCGATGCCGCCGATGACAGCACCTGCCGCCGTGCCCACACCAACGTCCTGCTCGGTCGTCGTGCAACCGCTGAGCGCCAATACCGCGACCAGGGCAAGAACCATGCTTCTCATCAATTCACTCCTCTCAGTTCCATTTTCATTTGTCGTCCCGGAACTCTTATAGCCGAGGCCGGGTAACCTGCCTAGAATGCTTCACTCGCGACGAAGCCCATCTTTTGCATGGCTTTCATCCGACGCGACCATCACGCCTGAAATCTCCACGGAAGCTTCGAACGTGCCATCGGGGCGAACGTTCCATGCGATCTCGTTGTAATCGTCCTCAAGGGCCGGGTCGACCGCGAGGCAGCGGCTGAAAATGCGCTTTGCAGGATCAGCGAGGTCTCCGACCGCAAATGGCCGTTCAGCGCTGCATTCGGCCATCGTCTCGAATACGCTGACGGAAACGGGCAGCTCGCGGCATTGAGTGAGGTTGTTCGAGCAACCGACGATCAAAAGCAGAGCAGCGATGTGTTCCATGGCGATTTCCTCTCGCCGGATGAAACGGCCAAGACCCGCCAAAGTTCCTGATCGCTCTTAAGCGGTCAGATCAGGTGAACCATCGTCGCTGCCAACACCGCCGCAAACAGGGCCAGTCCGGCCAAGGAAATGGAGCGCGCATGCCAGAACGGTTTGGCAGGCATATCGGCATCGAGAAGACCGCCCATCGAAAGACGGGCCGCATGTTCCAATCGCTTCATGTCGGCAACGGTCAAAATGGTCTCCATAAATTGTCGGGAACACAGCCGGAAACGTTTTCGCCCATGCCCGGTTCCAGGAATCTGCAACGATAAGATCGGGTTTTATGGTAAACGCGCGGTTAACGATGCAAGCTTCACGCTGGCCGGTTGCTCAGTCGGACTCGAAGTTTCCGTGTGGCACGGTGAGCCGGTATTCCAGCCGGTCTCCGGTGATCTCCAGCGACGATTTTCCATTCAGCGATGTCGGCACGATACGCTCCAGCGCCACGCTGCCAAAGCGCTTATGGTTGCGCTGGTTGTCGTTGTTGCCGATATTTTCGAGCCAGGTCAGGCAGAGCACCTTGTCGCCGGACGGTGACCTGGTCAGCTCGGACTTGACCTCGACGAAGCCGTTAGGCCGTGAGAGCGCGCCGTAACTTACCGAATTGACGGCCAGTTCATGCATGGCCAAGCCGATATGGAGGGCCGCATTGGGATTGAGATAGGGGCTGTCGCCTGAAAGCCGCAGGTTTTGCGCCGGGTTGGAGCCATAACGCCCGAGCTGCCCGAAGATCAGTTCATGCAGCTCCGCGCCGCGCCAGTTGGAAGAGGTCACCAGATCCTGGGAGGAGGCCAGCGAGTGCAGTCGCCCGCGAAACCGGTTGAGGAAGTCGGCGACATTATCGGTGTAGCGACCGGTCTGCGTCGCTATGCTTTGTATGATGGCGAGCAGGTTCTTCGAACGATGGCTCACCTCCCTCAGCAATATTTTCAGCGTCTGTTCCCGGCGCTTTTGCTCGGTGGTTTCGACTTTGGCGGTCATAATCCCCAGGACATGGCCGTTCTCATCGAGATCCGCATCGACCCAGACATCGAACCAGCGCATGCCCGTCGAGCCGGGCAGGCTGAGTTCAAAATGCTCCGGCTCGGCTGTTCGGGCAACCTTGCGCCGCGCCGATTCGAGACGCTCGGCCTGCATGTCAGGCAGCGGCCCATCCATCTCGTCGCCTTGGTCCCATGGCGCGCGCATGTTGCGCGCCCATACCGTTTTCAAGTCGCTGTCCTGATAGAGAACCGAAACGCCGGCATTACGCAGGGCATGGAGAAGAGCGCGCCCAAGCTGGGCGTCTTTCTCGATAGGCAGGGCAACGACCTCGTCGCTGGCGGCCCCTTTTTTATCTTTGCCTGTCTCAAAGCTCATTTGCCGATCAATCCACTCGATACCAGGAAGCAGGCTCGAACGGAGGTACAACCTTTCAGTTCGCATTAGGTTCAAAAACAGTTCCGCCGGGCCGCGCCCTTGACGGGCGCTACCCGGCGGCAGCTGGAAACCGTTTGAGGGGTGCGGCTTCCAGTGTCTAGGAATGCTTTGAAGGAACGCGTCACGCCCGCCTGAACATGCCGGCGATAAGCGAAATCACCAGGAAGGCGAGGAATATGAAGAAGAGAATCTTCGCCAATCCCGCCGATGCGCCCGCAATGCCGCCAAAGCCCAAGGCTCCAGCGACGATTGCCACCACCAGGAATACCAGCGTCCAGTAAAGCATGACCAACTCCTTAGGGGTCTGTTTGAAAACGCGACGTTTTACCGTTGGTTCCGCTCTTCAAAAAAGAAGAGCGTTGCCGGTCGTCAGGCCGCAGCCTTTGCCTGCCTGTCGAAGAACAATGCCTGGCTGATAAGCGCCTTGACCATATCGGGATTGAACGGCTTGGTGACCAGGAAGGCGGGCTCGGGGCGTTCGCCGGTCAGCAGGCGCTCCGGAAAGGCAGTGATGAAGATCACCGGCACCGAAGTCGAGGCCAGTATCTCATTGACGGCGTCAATGCCCGAACTGCCATCGGCAAGCTGGATGTCGGCCAGCACCATTCTTGGCCGCGTCTTGCCGAAAAGCGCTACCGCCTCGGCATGGGTACGCGCCATGCCGACGATTCGGTGGCCAAGGCTTTCGACCATTTCCTCGATGTCCATCGCAATCAGCGGCTCGTCCTCGATGATCAGTATGTCGGTCGCCACCTGACGCGAGATTTCATTGCTTGCCTGGGCAAGCAGATCGGAAAACGCGCCATCGTCGACGCCGAGGATTTCGGCCGCCTCACTTTCGCTGAACCCTTCAACGGCGACCAGCAGGAAGGCCTGCCGCGGCAGCGGCGCCAGCGCATTCAAATTGGCGGCGGCGCGTTGTTCCCAGGCCGTCTGGGCCTGCTCCTGCGGCACCCGGATGGCCACCGAGGTAAAAAGCTTGGCAAATATCTTGTAAAGCGCAATGCGGTCGCTGGAAGCCTGCGGATAGATATCGACATCGGCAATGATTGCCTCCAGCATCGCCGCCACGAGAGCGTCGCCGCTTTCCTGTGACCCCGACACGGCGCGCGAAAAGCGGCGCAGGAACGGCAGATGCGGAGCAATTGTTGCGGATAGACTCATGGTGACCATCTCCCTCAGATGACGTATTTGCTTAAAATGCAGGCTGGATGAATTGCAAGCCCGGTGTCAAAAACGCCCACACCGGTAAAAAGTTCCAGCGGCTTGGAACTTCTTGGCGAAACAGGCGTTATGGCCCCGAAACGACGACTGGGCAACGACGACCGGGCAATGATGCCTGGGTTACGGTCAGGTTGTTACATCGATATCGATAAGACCAAACCGGGGGTGGTTGGGGAAATTATGAAAGAAAAGACACAAGGTCCGGCAGCGCGCAACGGCTCGCGTGGCCGTTTGTCGGGCGATCCGCTGGGGGCAAATTCTGAAATCGGCCGAAAACTCAGGCAATATTACGACGATCTGGTCTCCGATGAGGTGCCGGATCGCTTCACCCAGCTGCTTGCGCAGCTGGAACAGACAGAGCCTCCTGTGAAGAAGGGATAAGGCATGGCCGTATCCCAAGGCTTCAAGACCGATCTGCTTGGCTCCATTCCAAGCCTCAGGGCGTTTGCCATCTCGTTGACGCAGAGCGCCGACAAGGCCGACGATCTGGTGCAGGAAACGCTGGTAAAGGCGTGGGACAAGCATGAGAGCTTCCAGATGGGCACCAACCTCAAAGCCTGGCTGTTTACGATCCTGCGCAACGAATTCTATTCACAGATGCGCAAGCGTGGCCGCGAGGTGCAGGACAGCGACGGCATCATGACGGCGCGACTGGCCGTTCATCCTTCCCAGCACGGGCAGCTCGACCTCAAGGATTTTCGCGGCGCGCTGGAACAACTGCCCGAAGATCAGCGCGAGGCGATCATCCTCATCGGCGCTTCCGGCTTTTCCTATGAGGAAGCCGCCAAGATTTGCGACTGCGCGGTTGGCACCATCAAGAGCCGCGTCAGCCGTGCGCGTTCGAAATTGCAGGAAATCCTGAAATTATCGGGCGAGGAGGACTATGGCCCCGACGCGATCTCGGCTCAGGTGATGGGGTCGCCGACAACCTGATCCGTCGGCTGGCCCATGGGCCGTTCGACGGGCCTGCCGCAGCTGGCGGCCAGGGCCTGGATGAGATCGATGCCGGAATATGGCTTGGTGATCATCGCCACGCCGGGAAAGCCGGCTTCAATCTCCGCCACGTCACAATAGCCGGAGGCGAATATGAACGGCACTTTTCGCTCAAACAACGTCTTTGCGAAATCGAGCGTCGACACGCCATCCAGCATCAGGTCGACAATTGCGGCGTCGAACCGGATGGGCAGGCCCCGCCCATCCATTTCCGCCCCATCTACCCCGGCCCCGGCCTCACCTATCCCGGCCCCGTCTGCACCGGCAAGACTGCGCAAGATCGTCACTTCGCGCGCGCCGTAGTCACGGCAAAGCTGTTCGACATCCATGGCGATGAGAAATTCGTCTTCGAGGACGAGAATGTGCAGGCCGTCGAGCAGTTGAGACACGTGCAGGAAACACTCCATTGGCGGCAGCATTCATGGCCGATATTCCTGCGTGGGTCATTTAAAAATGACGTAGCAAAATCACGATGCGATTCACCCCGAAACACATGCGGGAATAATGTATCCTGTATCGCCGCGCCGCTCTGGAACCTTGGCGCATACCGGACGTTAAACCGATAGAAAACAAGGAGCATGCAATGGCACTGGCAGCTGGAAAACCGGTAAACGAAGGCGTGGTCAATTCCGACCTCGAAGCCGACATCGCACAGTTGAAGGCAGACATCGAAAAACTGACCCGGCAATTGGCGGCTACCGGAGAACATGGCTATGGCGCGGCGCGCCGTGCGGCGGCTGAAGGTGTCGAGAACCTGCGCGTCCAGGGCGAGGCCGCGCTGGACAGCCTTCGCGGCAGCGCCCAGGATATCGAGGCGCAGGTGATCGCCAGCGTGCGCGAAAAGCCGGTGACTTCTCTGGCCATCGCGGCTGGCGTCGGCTTTCTCTTTGCCATGCTCGCCCGGCGCTGACCGCGCATGGGAATGCTGGCATCGCTGATTGCGGGATTAGCCTCGGGCGAAACTGCCGCCGCCATTCGCCGCGCGCGCATGGCGGCTATGGTTTATCTGGTTGCGGGCGTGGCCGCGCTGTGCGGCATCGGCTTCCTGATCGGAGCCGCTTTCCTGTGGACGTCCTTTCGCTACGGTTCTATCCACGCCGCCCTCGGCTTTGGCGTCGGCTTCCTCGTGCTGGCCGGCATTGTCGTGCTGGCGTTCAAACTTTTTTCGAACCGGC
>DASYCS010000344.1:0-7211 GCA_036500025.1 Mesorhizobium sp.
TTTGGTGTGTTGCGTTTTGATGATGCATTCATGGCAGGACCAAGGCCCATCAAGCGCAAGTCGCTGAAGGCGTGGCTGCCATGACCTGTGCGCAAGTGCGAGCGCCCGGATGGCCGGCACATTGGATCGGCGAGGGCCGGAAATGAAATGGCTTCTGGCAATCGAATTAATAGCCGTGCGTTATGCTGCGCGCACGATCACGCTGACCGTGTCCGGTTGCCACGGAAGTTTCCGCCGCCGATATGCGGGTCAGTTGCCGAGCGCGTTCAGCCGTTCAACCCATCGGTTCCCACGACAAATCTCGTGCCTGATGGTCGTGACGAAAGTGCGGGTCTGAAACCTCAATTGACGAAGATGCCGTCGGCATAAAGCCTGATCCTGTCGGGCGAGAAGAACACCCGGATGTCGGTTCCGGGAAAAGAAACGTCACGCGCGATCTTCATCTTGATGTGGCTGGTCGCTAAAGCGAGTTCGAGCACGCGAATCTTGCCATGATCCTGAACGGAGACCAGCCATGCCGGGATGCTGCACCCAGAGCTTGCCTCGAAGGCCAGATGTTCCGGTCTGATCCCGATCGTAAACTTGCCGCTTGCGGGCAGGGCGCTAACGCGCGCTCCCGCCAGAACCTCGATCTCCCCCAGCATGAGGCGGTCGCCGTGCCGCTCGACGCCGATGAAGTTCATGCCCGGTGAGCCGATGAAATTGCCGACATAGGTATCGTATGGCTTCTCAAAGAGTTCCTGCGGCGTACCGCGCTGGATGACGCGGCCCGCCTTCATCACCACGATTTCGTCGGCGAAAGTCATGGCCTCGTTCTGGTCATGCGTGACATAGATCACCGTGTGCCTGGTCTGGTCGTTGGCCTGCTTGATCTTGCGGCGAAGCTCGAACTTCATCTGCGGGTCGATGACCGTCAGCGGCTCGTCCATCAACAGCGCCGCCACGTCGTCGCGAACCAGGCCGCGCCCAAGCGAAATCAACTGCTTTTCGTCGGCGGTCAGACGGCGCGACGACATATGAAGCCGCGACGTCAGGCCGAGAAGCTCCGCAACCTCGTTCACCCGCGCGCGTATCCTTGCCGATTCCCAATTGCGGCAGCGTAGCGGGAAGGCAAGGTTTTCGAAGACCGTCTTCGACTGATAGACGACCGGGAACTGGAAAACCTGGGCGATGTTGCGCGCCGCCGTTTTAACGCGGGTCACGTCCTTGCCGCCCAGCACCACCCGTCCATCGGATGGGTAGATCAGCCCGGAAATAATGTTGAGCATCGTCGTCTTGCCGCAGCCGGAGGGGCCAAGCAGGGCGTATGTCTTGCCGTCTTCGAGCCGCAGGTCGGCTTTCTCCAGGGCATAAGCGTCGCCGCCATAGGAATGGCCGACGCCCATCAGGTTTATTTCGGCCATGCGGCGTCTCCTGTGACCGGGGCTGCGAGCAGCGCGCCGTCGGCTTCGGCGGAAAAGGCAAACAGCCGGTCCGGCGCGACCGAGATGGAAAGCTGGGTGCCGTTCGCCATGGCGTGGACGCCCTCGATCTGCAACACGGCGTCGCCGAACGGCGCTTGCGCATAGACGAAGGTTTCCGAACCGGAGACTTCCGAGAACGTGACCTTGCCCGATGCGTCGCCCTCGCCGCCGACGCGCAGTTCGCCGGCGCGAATGCCGAAGCGGTACGAGCCGGGCGGGAGGCTTGCAAGGTGTTCGGCAACCGGGATGCGGAGGCCGCCTGCGAGCAGGATGGCGCCGTTCTCGATGATGCCCGAGAAGATGTTCATCGGCGGATCGTTGACGATCCTGGCGACCTGCACGGAAGCGGGACGGTCGAATATCTCGGCCGGCGCGCCCGCTTGCAGCACCTTGCCTTCATGCATGACCACGATGCGGTTGCCCAGCATCATCGCCTCGGACGGCTCGGTCGTGTTGTAGATGACGATGGCGCCGGTCTGGTCTTTCAGCAGCCCGCGAAATTCCTCGCGCAATTGTTCGCGCAGCTTGTAGTCGAGATTGACCAGCGGCTCGTCGAGCAGCAGGATGCCGGCCCTTCGCACCAGCGCGCGGGCAAGCGCCACGCGCTGCTGTTGCCCGCCGGAAAGCTCCGTCGGCCGGCGTGTGCCGAAGCTGGCAAGCCCGACCATCTCCAGCGCGGCGGTGACGCGGCGCGCGATCTCGCCGGCGGCGACCTTGCGCTTGCGCAGCGGGAAGGCGACGTTCTCGAAGACGCTCAGATGCGGATAGTTGATGAATTGCTGGTAGACCATGGCGACGTCGCGCCGCCATGCCGGCGTGCCGCCGAACGGCTTGCCGTCAAGTCGCAGGCTGCCGCCGTCGACCGCCTGTAGCCCGGCGATGGCGCGCGTCAGCGTGGTCTTGCCGGCCAGCGTGCGCCCGATCACCGCGGTGATGCTGCCATGCCCGAACTCGGCGGTGACGCCGTCCAGGTGGGGTATGCCCTCGCGCGCAAGATGCAGATTGTCGATGATGAGGCTCATTTTGCGTTCCTCACCGAATGGCGCCGGCCAGCGTGCCACGCGACAAAAGCCGCTCGACCAGGAAGGCGCACAGGATCAATGGCGCGACCGAGATGAGGGCCGATGCCGACAGGCTCCACCAGGGCGTTACCGACGAATTGAGCGCCACCACCGCTACCGGCAGAAGCTGCGTGTCGGTGAAGGTCAAGGTGAAGGCGAAGAAGAAGTCGTTCCAGCCGAAGACCAGGCAGAACATGGAAGCGACCAGGATGCCGGGCAGGGAATTGGGCAGCACCACGCGCAGGAATGCCTCGAAGGGCGTGCAGCCGTCCAGCATCGCCATCTCGTCGATCTGGCGCGGCACGCCGTCGAAGAAGTCGACCATGATCCACACCGCGATCGGCAAAAGCAGCGCGATATAGACGAGGATGAGGCCGATCTTCGAATCGAGCAGCCCCAGGAATTGCAGCATCAGGAAAAACGGAATGGCCAGCACGATGGGCGGCATGATGCGCTGGGAGATGAAGAAGAACACGATGTCGGTATTCTTGATGAAGCCGGCGCGGTAATCGAAGCGTGAGAGGCCATAGGCGGCGAGCGTGCCCAGGACGATGGAGATGAGGCTGGCGCTGCCGGTCACGATCAGGCTGTCCATATAGGGCTTGACGATATCGATGCCGCCCGCGCCGCCAAACAGGCTGCGCCAGCCGTCCAGCGACGGCTGGTATTGAAGCCACGGCAGGTAGGTCGGGCCGCCGGTAACCGCGTTGGAGGTCTTGAAGCTGGTGGTCAGCGCCCACAGAAGCGGCGTCACCACGAACACGCTCCACAGCGCCACCGCCAGATATTTCAACGAAGAATAAAGGCCGGGCATCAGGCGCGCCCTCCCACGAACAGCTTGACGAGAAGCTTGGCGATGATGGTCATGAGCACGATCATGATGACGAGGTAGGTGATGGAGAGCGCCGCCGCATAGCCGATTTCGAAGTCGCGCAGGCCCTTGATGTAGATGTAGTAGCCGGCCGTCTCGGTGGCCGTGCCCGGCCCGCCGGACGTCAATACGTAGACCGTCTCCATGATCTTCGACGCCTCGATCAGCCGGATGGTGATGGCGCCGATGGAGACGGGCGCCAGGAGCGGGAAGGTGACGTTGAGAAAGGTGCGGACCGGTCCCGCGCCATCGATGGCGGCGGCGAGGAAAGGCTCGCGCGGCAGGCTTATCAGCCCGGCCAGCAGCAACAGGAACATGAAAGGCGTCCATTGCCATATCTCGACCAGCATGACGCTTGCCAGCGCCCAGTTGGCCGAGGTCAGCCAGGGATAGGGGCCGAGGCCGAACAGGCTGAGGAAGTCGTTGGCCGGCCCCAGCGATTCGTGGAAGATGGTGCGCCAGATCACCGACATGATGACGGGCGTCGTCATCATCGGGATGAGGAACAGCACGCGGAAGAAGCGGCGAAAGCGGATTTCGCGCCATACCAGCAGCGCCAGCGCGAAGCCCAGCACATACTGGGCCAGGACGGTGAAGACCGCCATGCCGCCGAGCCGCCACAGCGCCTGCCAGAAGCGTATGTCGCCGAACACGGCGGCGTAATTCTTGACGCCGGCCCAGTCCAGGCCGGGCGATATGGCATCCCAGCCGGAGAGCGAGACGCGGATGGTGAACAACAACGGAAACAGGATAATCGCCAGCAGGACCAGAAAGCCCGGCAGCAGGAACGACAGCTTGTAGAAACGAAATTCGGACTGGTCCATCTGGTCCTTTGACTTCTGCTGGAGATGCGCGACGCGGCCCCTGGCGCGGATACGGAAGACGGGGCGATGACCCCGTCTTCCTCTATTTCCCGGTCTTCGTTACAAAGACCGGATCAGCGGCCCCGGTCTTCCAGTGCCACCACGTTGGCATAGGCGGCGCGCACCTTGTCCTTGCCGATCTTGTCGACGATCTCGCTCCACTGCTTGGCAACGTCGTCAAGCGCCTGCTGCGGCGTCTTCTGGCCGGCCATCGCCTCGGCAACGCCGTTCGCCATCGAGGACATGAACTGGTTCACCCCCGGCACGCGAAGGTCGAACACGCGGTTGTTGCTGTCGTCCATGGCCGAGAGCGTCTTGACATAGGTCTGCGCCACGCTCGGCTCCCAGCCCAGCTTGTCCTGCCAGAAGTTCGGATCGAAATGCGCCTTCCGGTAGGGATTGATGCCGAAGCGGCCGATCTGGAGGTCAAGCGAGGCATTCGCCTCGTTGGAGAAGAAGCACAGGAAGTCGAAGGCCATGTCCTGGTTCTTCGAAGCCTTGGAAACGGCGGAAGTCCAACCCCAGGTGATGTAGGGCGGGGCGTTCGGCGTTTCGAACTTGTCCCAGCTCTTGGTCACGCGGTTCCACACTTCGGTAGCACCCGGCAGCGGAGCGGCGGCGACCTTGTTGCGGATCGGGCTGTCCTTTTCCTGCGCCTGGATGAAAGCGTCGTCCCATGAATAGCTCATGAGGGTCTGCCCGCCGCCGAACGAGAAGATCTCGTCGCCGAGGCCGAAATTCGAACCGCCGGGCGGGAAGGCCTTCTGCGCGTCGATGAACATTTCCAGGCCCTTGACGAAGCCCGGATTGTTGACCTGCGGCTCCATGGTGTCGAGGTCGAAGAAGAAGCCGCCCTTGACCTTCGGGTTCTTGGCATAGGCGGCGACGCGGCTGATGAAGGCCGAAAACATCAGGTCGTCGCGCTTGGTGACCTCGGCGCTGCCGAAATGCGGCTTGCCGTCGCCGGCCCAGTCCCAGCCGGAGAAGAATTTCGCAACCGCGTTATAGTCTTCCCAGGTCGCCGGGACCTTGAGGTCCTTGCCGGTCTCCTTCTTGTATTTCGCCTGCATCTCCGGATTGTCGAAAATGTCGGAGCGGACCTTCATGTAGTGGCGGTCGCCATCCATCGGATATTGCACCATCTGGTTGCCCCAGGTGGCCACATCCTTGAAGTTGGCCGTCACGTCCTTCATGCCCGCCACTTCGGCGTAGGCGGCGGGAACCGGCGCGAGGAAATCGTGCAGGTCGCCGATCCACAGCGAGCCGTAGAACAAAACGTCATAGGCGGCCTGCCCGGTCTGGAACGGGATCATGATGCGTTGGTAGAGGTCGCCGAAGGGAATGTGGACGACATCGACCTTCGCGCCGGTCAGGTCCGAAAATTGTTTGGCGTGCAGGTCCGTCGGTTCGCCGATGACCGGCACGGCATGGGTGATCACCTTCAGCGTGCGGCCGGAATAGTCCTTGGCGTCGATCGCCGCGTAGGAACAGGCGCCGGGTGCATCGGTGGCGCTGCCGTATTTGGCGTAGTCGCCATATTTGGAATAGTCGATCTCGGCCGCGCGCGCGGCCGAGCCGAGCGTCACCGCGAACATGCAGGCCGACGCCATGAGGGCTGACGCCCTCCGTAGTGCTTTTTTCTTCATACTGCTTCCTCCACCTTGATAGCTTCGTCGTTCAGGGAATGAGCACGGCGCGGCCGTGGATCTTGCCTTCGTGCAGGTCGCGCAGCGCCCTGTTGGCGTCCGCAAGCCGGTATTCGACGGTCGTCAGTTCGACGAGGCCGCGATCGGCCAGCGCCATCAGCTCGACCAGCTCGGCCCAGTTGCCGACGAGGTTGCCGATGATGTTCTTTTCGGTGATGACCATCTCGACGGTCGGGATGCGGATTTCCTCGCCGTAGCCGACGACATAGTAGCTGCCCATCGCACGGGTCATGGCCAGGCCCTTGGTGGTCGTGCCGCGTTCGCCGACGAAGTCGATGACCGCCTCGGCGCCCTGGCCGTCGGTCAGCGCCAGCACGGCTTCGACCTCGTTACCGTCCGCCTTGACCAGCCTGTCGGCGCCGCTTTTGCCGGCAAGCTCCAGCGAGGCGTCGGATTTGTCGACGACGATGATATCGGCCGCACACATGGCCTTCAGGCACTGGATGCCGATATGGCCGAGGCCGCCAGCCCCGATGACGACGCAGTTCTCGCCGGGCAGCAAGTGCCGGGTCGCTTTCTTGACCGCGCGATAGGCCGTCAATCCGGCATCGGCGTAGGCGGCGACATCCTTCGGCGCGAGCGTCTTGGGCAAGGGCACGATGTTGCGCTCGGAGGTGCACAGATATTCCGCGTAGCCGCCATTGGTATCGAGGCCGGGGAATTTGCCGGGGCCGTGCATGTCGAAGCCGCGCCGGCAGGCCAGGCATGTTCCGCCCGAAATCTTGGGATGCACGATGACCGGATCGCCGACCTTGATGCCTTCCACTTCCTTGCCGACCGCCTCTACCCAGCCGGCGTTCTCATGCCCCATGATAAGCGGCAGCAGGTCGTTGGCATTGGGGTCCATGAACGGGCGCCACACGCCTTCGATGATGTGCAGGTCGGTGCGGCACACGCCGGCACCACCGATGCGCACGATCACATCGGTGGACTTCTCGATCTTCGGGTCGGGTACATCTTGCAACGTGACCCACTGGTCGGCCGTGAGGCTGTCGTCATACCTGTTCAGTACCTGAGCTTTCATGCTTATCTCCCTGGGCGCCGTCATGAGCCCGTCATTCGGGATGAAGGACGCAATAGCCGTGCCAGATGGTGAAGCTTATTAGAAACAATGGCTTGACTGCATACCGCAATGGCCCGGCCGTACAGCGGCTGGACATTTGACCGACCGGGTTGTTCAGTTTCTGGTTATTGCAGTTTCGACGTTTGCGCCCATACTGCGCCCGCTAATATATTTCGGGAGGAAT
>DASYCS010000345.1:0-4577 GCA_036500025.1 Mesorhizobium sp.
CAGCGCCATCGAAGATGAGGCCAAACAGGTCGCGCCACAGGGACACCGAAGCATTAAAGCCGCAGAGCGGATCGGCGATGTATTTTTGCACTTCCGCCGCGTCGCGCGACAGCCAGTCGAACGGCGTCGCGTGGTTCGGCACCGCCTTGCCCCATGCCTGGAAGGTAAGCTTTGGCAACAGCTGCGACGGCACGTCCGAGCCGAGGCGAAATCGCTCCCAGGCGAGAATGGCAAGTGCTGCGCGGCCAGCCAGCCCGGCCGAGAAATTGGCGTTCCAGATGGCCGCCGCCTGGACGCGGGTGGAATGGCGCAGCACGAAATTCAGCGCGATGAGGCCGCCCATCGAATGGCCGAAGACGATGACCGGCAGGCCGGGATGTTCCCTGGCGATCAAATCATGCACGGCAGCCACATCGGCAATCACCTTCCCGCCACCGCCTGTCTGGGCAAACCGGCCCAGCGGCGCGTCCGGCGCGGTGGTGAAACCGTGGCCGCGATGGTCGTGCGCATAGGCATGAAAGCCGTGCTGGGCGAGGAAGTCGGCAAAGCGGGCATAGCGCAACGCGTGTTCGGCCAGGCCATGGTTGATCTGCACTACGGCGCGGCCCGCACCTTGCGCCTGCCGGACATAGAGGTTGAGAAGCGCGCCGGTGGGCGAAGCGAGTGTCGTCTGGCGATCGAACGGCATGCGGCTTTCCCCTCCCGATGGCCGACTGTTGGCGATGGCAAAGGCATCGTCAAGCATCGGCCCGCCCTTCATGCGGCGACGTGTTGCGTTCAGCTTGCGAGCGGCGCGGAAATCGCGGCTTCTTCCTCGGCATTATCGCCGACGACGCGGTCTCGCCCCGTCGATTTGGCGATATAGAGCCGCTGGTCGGCAATGCCGAACAGGCTGTCGAGATGGGCGATGGCCACCGAGATCGTCGCCACGCCGATGCTGACGGTGATTTCCGGCGTGCCGCTCATGAAGGATGTCTTGATGACATGGCGGATGTTTTCGCCCAGCAGTCGCGCCACCTGATGCGGATGCGCGCATATAATGGCGAATTCCTCGCCGCCGATGCGGTAGATCTGGGCCTCGCGCCCGGCCGCGCTGGTCAGCAGGGCAGCTATGGTCTTCAGCACGCGGTCGCCCTCGGCATGGCCGAAGCGGTCGTTGATCGACTTGAAATGATCGACATCGAGAACCAGCAGGCTAAGCGGCTTTGCGCTTTCGATGTTTTTTGCAATCGCCTGCTGGGCGTCCGTTTCGAAGCGGCCTCTGTGAAGGAGGCCCGTCAGGCCGTCGCGTCCGACCTGTTCCACCAGCGCCTCGTAGCGCTCGCGGTAAGTCAGGGTTTCGAAGATATCGACAAGGCCGCGCTGCGTGGCGATATGGCGGCCCTCGAAATATTTGAGATAGGCGCACAGCATGACGCTGTAGGTGAGCGCGGCGCCCATCTTCGCAAACCAGCCGCCGAAGAACACCTCGGCAGGCGCGCCGGCGACGAAGTGCAAGGCCGTGAAGAAGCCTGCCTGGTCGAATGTCAGCACGCAGGCGACCGAGACCAGAATGCGAAGGAACAGCGCCTTGCGGAAATACCGGCCCAGCCGTTCGTAAAGCAAAATGAGCAGGATGGCGTCGGCGAAAAGCAGCGTGGTTCCCCACACCATCAGCCAGCCCATCTGGTCGATGAAGCCGATATCCGGGCGCTGCCCATCGGGAAGCGGCGAGATGTCATGCTGGCGCAAGATCAGCACCAGCCCGATCATCAGCGCATTGCCGAGCAACAGGCCGTAGATCGGCTGGCGCACGGTGGCGGCGTCCTCTTTCATGTAGAGCAGCAGCAACAAGGCCAGCTTACCGGAAAACAGCACAGCCGAGCCGGGCGAAACCATACCGAATGGCAGCGCAACGTAGAATACGCTGGCAAGGTAGGTTTCGAGGAAATGCATGACGCCCAGCGCGCAGACGAAAACGCCAAGCCCGATGCGGTTTCTCAGGCCAAACAGAGTGCCCATGATGCCGAAATAAAGCACGGCCTCGGCAAAGAGCAGGAAGACATTGTGCAAGCTTGCGGCTCCGCTGGTGGTCGACCGCGCCCCAAAAAGGCGCTCTTGCTTCCACTTCGGTTTTAACAAGCGAGAGTTAATCGGCCCTTATGCACAGGGGAGACGCCACGAATGCCGGGCAGGCCCGACTTTTTCATCAGCGATGCGGGGGCGGGGATGCGCAGGGTGGGGACGCGCCAAAACCGATTGCCGTTTGCCGCCCTATCGCCTACATAACCCGCAACCTCCACCCAATTCGACTTTCACAGTCACTTGTACAGGGAACGCGCGCGTGGCACGCCAATTCATCTATCACATGGCCGGCCTCAATAAGGCCTACGGCACCAAGAAGGTGCTCGAAAATGTCCATCTTTCTTTCTATCCCGATGCCAAGATCGGCATTCTCGGCCCCAACGGCGCGGGTAAGTCGACCATTTTGAAGATCATGGCCGGCATCGACAAGGAATGGAGCGGCGAGGCATGGCTCGCCGAGGGAGCCACCGTCGGCTACCTGGCACAGGAACCGGCGCTCGACCCGGCGCTCGACGTGTTCGCCAATATCATGGAAGGCGTTGCCGCCAAGACCGCCATCATCGAGCGCTACAACGAATTGATGATGAACTATTCCGACGAGACGGCCGAAGAATCGGCCAAGCTCCAGGACGAGATGGACCGGCTCAACCTGTGGGACCTCGAACAGCAGGTCGAGATGGCGATGGAAGCGCTGGGCTGCCCACCCAAGGATGCCGACGTCACCAAGCTTTCCGGCGGCGAGCGCCGCCGCGTGGCGCTGTGCCAGCTGCTGCTGCGCGAGCCGGACCTGCTTTTGCTGGACGAGCCGACCAACCATCTGGACGCCGAGACGACCGCATGGCTGGAAAAACATCTGCGCGCCTATAAGGGCGCGGTGATGATCATCACCCACGATCGCTACTTCCTCGACAATGTCACCGGCTGGATTCTGGAACTGGATCGCGGCCGCAGCATTCCTTACGAGGGCAATTACACCAAATATCTGGAAGCCAAGGCCAAGCGCCTCAAGCAGGAAGGCCGGGAGGACGATTCGCGCCAGCGCGCCATCGGCCGCGAGCGCGAGTGGATCCAGTCCAGCCCGAAGGCGCGCCAGACCAAATCCAAGGCGCGCATCCAGGCGTTCCAGGATTTGCTGGATGCAGCCGACAAGCGGCGTCCAAGCGACACGCAGATTGTTATTCCGCATGGCGAGCGGCTCGGCAATGTCGTTATCGAAGTCGACGGCCTCAACAAGGGCTTCGGCGAGGAGTTGCTGATCGAAGATCTGGCCTTCAAGCTGCCGCCCGGCGGCATTGTCGGGGTGATCGGGCCGAACGGCGCCGGCAAGACGACGCTTTTCCGCATGATAACCGGGCAGGAACAGCCGGATGCCGGGTCCGTGCGCATCGGCGAGACGGTCAAGCTTGGCTATGTCGACCAAAGCCGCGATACGCTCGACCCGGCCAAGACCGTGTGGGAGGAAATTTCGGGTGGGGCCGAAGTGGTCAAGCTCGGCAAGTTCGAAGCCAATACGCGCGCTTATTGCGCGTCGTTCAACTTCCGTGGCGGCGACCAGCAGCAGAAGGTCGGCAACCTGTCGGGCGGCCAGCGCAACCGCGTGCATCTGGCCAAGATGCTGAAGACGGGCGGCAACGTGCTGCTGCTCGACGAACCGACCAACGATCTCGACACCGAAACGCTGGCGGCGCTTGAAGATGCGCTGGAGAATTTCGGCGGCTGCGCGGTCATCATTTCGCATGATCGCATGTTCCTCGACCGTCTTGCCACGCATATCCTGGCCTTCGAGGGCGACAGCCATGTCGAATGGTTCGAAGGCAATTTCGAGGATTACGAGCAAGACAAGATCCGCCGCCTCGGCTCCGAAGCCGTCAACCCGCACCGCATGACCTACAAGCGCCTGACGCGGTAAGATCGCCTGCAATTCGCCCGGCCGTCACCCGATGCGGCCAGGCGAATGATCGAACAAGAGGAACATCGAATGCCCGATTGGTCCGCCGCGCAGTATCTCAAATTCGAGGACGAGCGGACGCGGCCGGCGCGGGATTTGCTGGCGCAGGTGCCGGTAGCCAAGCCGCGCCGTGTGGTCGACATAGGCTGCGGGCCGGGCAATTCGACGGAGCTTCTGGTCGAGCGTTGGCCGCAGGCGCAGGTCCGGGGGTTCGACACCTCGCCCGACATGATCTCCAAGGCGAAGGCGCGGCTTCCCGGCGTCTCGTTCGAACTGATGGATGCCGAGGCGTGGTCGCCGGCCGAGCCGGTCGACGTGATCTTCGCCAACGCGGTATTCCAGTGGCTGCCGCAGCATCCGGCCTTGCTCCAGAGGCTGATGGGATTTCTTGCGCCCGGTGGCGTGCTGGCGGTGCAGATGCCCGACAATCTCGGCGAGGCCTCGCACCGGTTGATGCGGGAAGCCGCGCTGGAAATGCCGTTTGCCCAAAAAATGGCGAAGTCGCCGAGAAAGCCACTGCCGCCCGTCTCGCTCTATTACGATCTGCTGGCCCCGCTCTGCGAGC
>DASYCS010000346.1:0-3212 GCA_036500025.1 Mesorhizobium sp.
ACCCCGATCCCGTGGAATGGGCCTATTTTCTGCTTTCCATGATTTGCACGGGCGAGCTTGGCCAGGCGCGGCGCATACGGGATTTCTATCCGGGCCTTGGGCATGAGGAACTTGTGCGGGCGCGCCACGTTCTGGACTGGCTGGCCGATGGCGTCTCGCAGGACGCTCAAACCGATCATCTGCCAAAGCACCGAAAAAGCATCCACCGGCTGGAAAGCCGCCCCGACGGCGAATGGCTGGCATGGTTCGCCACAATCCTCGACCGTTGCCGCCAGCCCGAACTCGCCGCAAGACTGCGCGACCTTTCCGCCGCCAGCCTTAGCGGCAAGGCTCAGCCCCGCCGAACCGGCGTTGGCGCTGCAACAGGCTGGCGAAACGTGGCCTATGCCAGCGCTGACCGGCTGATCGCCATCAGCGGCCTTGGCGCGCTGCGTCCAAATGTGCCGCCAATGGCCGAATTCCGCTATTTCGAGCGGGTGGCTCGGAATTTCGGCCGGAGCATTTTTCGCGGCCGTCTGCGGCCTTTGGGCCTCGCGCTGTCACGGCTTGCCACCGCTATGCGGGAAGTCGGCCCGGCAGAACGGATCAGGGTTTTGGCCGGCGTTCCAACACCGCGTCCGACACATCCGCCGGACACGCCCCGATGAACACGGTCCGGCAATC
The DNA here is from genome assembly GCA_036500025.1 of Mesorhizobium sp. Taxonomy (GTDB): domain Bacteria; phylum Pseudomonadota; class Alphaproteobacteria; order Rhizobiales; family Rhizobiaceae; genus Mesorhizobium. The sequence continues at coordinate 664 of DASYCS010000346.1, forward strand.
CATCGCTTTTTCGATGGTCGAAAAATACCTGTCGCAAATCCTGCTGATCGCAACGACGGCGGTGATGGCGCGCATTCTGACGCCGGCGGAAACCGGCCTCTACATGACGGCCAATGCGGTGGTCTTGCTGGCGGATAATTTCCGCACCTTCGGCGTCGGCGTCTATATCGTGCAGGAAAAAACCCTGAGCCGCACGCTGGTGCGCTCGGCCTTCACGGTCACGCTGGCGCTGTCGCTGGCCATGGGCGCGGCGATCTGGCTTGGCGCCGGCTCGCTCGCCGCCTTTTATGCGACGCCGGAGTTGAAAACCCTGTTGATGGTTTCGGCACTCGGCTTCCTCGCCATTCCCTTCAGCAGCCCGATCATGGCGCTGCTTCAGCGCGACCTCGCCTTCCGGGCCATCGCCTGCATCAACCTTTCCGCCGCCGCCGCCGGCTTCGTCACCACAGTGACGCTCGGCCTGGCGGGGTGGGGACCGGCCAGCTATGCGTGGGGCTTCGTCGGCGCCAGCTTCGTCATGGGAGCGCTGGCGTTCGCCGCGCGGCCGCATTTCTGGATTTTCCGTCCCTGCCTGGACGGTGCGCGCCAGTTGTTGTCCTTCGGCTCGATCTCCTCGCTGATCACCGTATCGAATATGGGCTACGAGCTTTTGCCTCGGCTGGCCTTCGGCAAGATACTGGGCTTCGACGCCGTCGGCCTCTATTCCCGCGCGATCACGGTTTGCCAATTGCCCGACCGCGTCGTCGTTTCAGCGCTCCAGCCGGTGGTGCTGCCGGCCTTTGCCGCCCATGCGCGCGCCGGCGGCTCGCTCAAGCAAAGCTACCTGCATGGCCTTAGCCTGATGTCGGCGGTGCAGTGGCCGGCGCTGATCCTGCTCTCGCTGCTTGCCAACCCGGTGGTCCATGTCCTGCTCGGGCCGCAATGGGGAGAAGTGCCGCCGCTGGTGCGCATCATGGCGCTGGCCAACATGGCGCTGGCGCCGGCGGTGCTGACCTTTCCCGCGCTCGTCTCCTCCGGCCGCATCGGCGATGCGCTGTGGTCCAGCCTCATCAGCCTGCCGCCTTCGTTCCTGATCGTGACCGGCGCTGCCTATTATTTCGGCCTTAGCGCCGTTGCGGCAAGCCTTTTCGTCGTCGCGCCGATGCAGATGGCCGTGGCCTATTTCTTCATCCGCCGCGCCATCGACCTGTCATGGGCCGAACTGACGCATGCGGCGCGCGACAGCGCCTTGCTTGCAGCAGGCACGGCTGTCTTGCCGATCGCGGTGGTGCTGACTTCGCCCAGCGGTTTCGATCTCGACTGGGTGCGCACGCTTGCCGCAATCGTCGGCGCCGCCTGCGGCTGGCTCGCCGCGCTGGCGCTTGTCGACCATCCGGTGAAAAGGGAAGTGGCCGGCGCTTGGCGTTTTTTTCGGGAAAGCATGACGCGGCCGCGCATGGCGGCCAACCCGCGCCGCATGGCGCCCGAAACGAAATAGCGCATAATGAGCAAATGGCGGAGACGCGGCGAATGGGCGAACCTTACAGTCTCTCGGGCAAGCGGGTCTGGGTCGCCGGCCATCGCGGGCTGGTCGGGTCGGCGCTGGTCCGCCGGCTTGGCCGCGAAAACATCGAACTGCTGACCGCAGGCCGAGACAGGATCGACCTGCGCCGCCAGCAGGAAACCGAGGCCTGGATGATGCGGGAAAGACCGCAGGTGGTGTTTCTCGCCGCCGCGAAGGTCGGCGGCATCCATGCCAATGACCGCCGCCCCGCTGATTTCATCTACGACAATTTGATGATCGAGGCCAATGTGATTCATGCGGCGTTGCTTGCCGGCGTGGAGAAGCTGGCATTGCTGGGTTCCACCTGCATCTATCCGCGCCTGGCGCCACAGCCGATCCCCGAGGAGGCGCTGCTGACCGGCCCTCTTGAGCCGACGAACGAATGGTATGCGGTGGCCAAGATCGCCGGCATCAAGCTTGCCCAGGCCTACCGGCGGCAGCATGGCTGCGACTTCATCTCGGCGCAACCGACCAACCTCTACGGTCCGGGCGACAATTTCGATCTCGAAACCAGCCACGTCCTGCCGGCGCTGATGCGCAAGGCGCATGACGCGAAACAGGACGGCGCCGCGAGCATGACCGTGTGGGGGTCCGGCACGCCTTTGCGCGAATTCCTGCATGTCGACGACCTTGCCGACGCGCTGGTTTTCCTCGCGCAACATTACAGCGGCGAGGGGCCGGTCAATGTCGGGTCGGGCGTGGAGATTTCGATCCGCGATCTTGCCGACGCCATCCGCAAAGCGGTCGGCTTCGAAGGGCAGCTGATGTTCGACGCCGCCAAGCCCGATGGCACGCCGCGCAAGCTGGCGGATATTTCCAAGCTTGCCGCAATGGGCTGGCGCCATCGCATCGGCCTCGATGAAGGCCTCGCATCGACCTATGACTGGTTCCTCAACCACGCTGCGGCAGTACATAAGCCCGCTGAGGAACGCTTGGCGCCGCTGCTGCGGTCGAGGTCCTGACGCAGAGCGACGAGGAAAATGGGAACGCCCCCTGACAGAGCGTG
>DASYCS010000347.1:0-3294 GCA_036500025.1 Mesorhizobium sp.
GGCGGCATATTCCCATTCCGCTTCCGACAGCAGGCGGTAGGGCTTGCCGGTCTTGTTGCGCAGCCATGCGATATAGGTTTGCGCATCGTTCCAGCTCACGAAGATGACGGGGTGAGCGCCGCGGCCCCACCCTTCATCGGAAGGCTTGTAACCGTTGCAGCCGCCGCCGGTCACGCAAGCGTCCCATTCGGCGAATGTGACCTCGAATTTGCCGACGGCAAAATTCCTGGCGATGGCCACCTGATGCTGCGGACCTTCGTCACGGTCGCGGCCCGATTCCGAACCCGATGAGCCCATCATCATCGTGCCGCCCGGTATGGTGATCATCGCGGGACATTCGGCGCAATCCTTGAATTGCCCTCCGGCAATCTGCCTCGCCGCTTCGTCCGTTTTTTCCAGGGATGCGAGCTGCTGTTGCGCCAGGGCCGCTTGCGCCTTCTGCTGTTTCAGCGCTTCCGCGAGGCCCTGCAATTCTTTGCTGTTGTCCTTCGCGGGTGGAACTTGCGCTTTGGCTTGGTCGGCTTTGGCCGCCGCGGCTGCGCGTTGGGCCTGCAAGACGGCGGCAGCAAGCTCTTTGCCGGCCGCGGCGGCTTGCGCTTTGGCGGCCTCGGCTTGCTGCTGTTTCAACAACTCATCGGCGCGCGTCTTGGCCGCCTCGGCTTCCTTGGCGGCTTCGGCCATGCGTGCTTGCTCCGCGGCGGCACGGTCGGCCGCCTGCTGCTGGGCATAGCTCGCGACGGTAGCCAGACGCTGATAACTCCGGATGCCGATCGCCGCGCCCCCGACCATAACGATAAGGGCAAGCGCAATGCCGCCTGCCAAGGCGAGCGATTTGGGCCGTCTCCAGAACGGTTCGGGATCATTCGTATCCGGTCCCTCGCCTGGCTTCATTCCGCCGCCGGGCGGAAGCGGCTTAGGGTCCGGGGGCGGGAATTTCGCATCAAGGACAGCCGCATCCGCGCCGATCTGCCGCAAAAATTTGAGCATCGCGCCGCGCACGTCCACATCGCGTTCGAGACTCACGCGATCGGTCACCGCCTGCTCGGCAAGTTCGCGAAACGCCGGCTGATCCGCAAGCTTGCCAAGCTGCATGACGGCATCGCGCCGCGCCTGCCAATCCTTTGAATCGAGCTGTGCGACGATTTCCGCGGGCAGTTTCGGCGGCCGCGCGGCGGGATTGTGCGCGATCACCATCTCGCCCGAATTGCGTTTGACAAAGCGGCTCGGCGTCATTCCGGCCGCTTCTGCCCGCGCGCGGCGGCTGAGATAATCGAACACCGCATCCAGCGTGATGCGATCGCTGTCGGGTGCGGCCAGGCCTTTGCCGATGGCGTCCACCAGCCAGCCGGTGAAGCGCGACAAAGCCACCGGCGCGGCGTCCTGACGCTGCGTGCCGTTTGCGTCATAGGCGAATTGCAGCGCATCGGTTGCCGTCAGCACATATTGGCCCTCGGCATTGTCGCTGGCGAACGTATCGCCGGTGACGGTTTGCACCACGCCTTTCGCGCCATCGGCGAATGCGCCGCTGTGACAGCAATCCAGGATGACGACCTGCTTGCCCGCGCGCGAGCGCTCCAGCCAATCGCGCATTTCGAGCGCGGACAGGCTGTCCGCCTCGGGCTGGTCGAAAGACGATTGGCCGGTGGCCAGAAACAGACGCTGGCCCATCGTCATGATGCCGTGGCCGGAATAATAGAGCAGCACCATGTCGTTGGGATTGCGGCCGCTCAGCAAAAGCTTGGCAAGCTGTTTGCGGATGGTTTGAAGATCCTGATCGAGACAGGTCGCGACATTGTCGAAACCGCCGCGCGCGGGATCGCTGAGCACTCCGGCGAAAGCTTCGACGTCCTCCCGAGGCGCATTCAGCTTGGCGAGTTTGGGATCGTCGAACCGGCTGATGCCGATCAATAGCGCATAGGCGCCCATTGCTTCAGACGCCCGCGACCTTGGGTTTGAGCGACTCGACGAGCGCGGCAAGATCGGCCGGCTTTATCTGCTTTGGATCGAACGACACTTTCGTCGATCCCGCCGTCAACTCGATCGTCACCGGAGGCTGCGATGGGCGCGACACGATCGCCTTGAGCACTTCGAAAATCGCCGGAACCATGCCGGCGGGCAGGCTCACCAGGAATGCGCCCAAGATCTGGCCGACCCCTTTTGCGCCGCCGGGCGCTTTGGTTTCCACCGGCTCGACGGCCGCCACGCCGCGCAGACGGCCGACCGCGTCGCGCAACTCGTCCGTCAGATCGGCCACTTCACGATGCGAAGTATCGCCGGCTGCGACAACACCAACCGAAATGTCCATGATTCCCGCGGCCCCAAGGAAAACCTCGAAGATTATACTTAATCCTGCTACAAACCAAAAGCTTCGGCGGAGGAATCCGGGGAACTTACCGCCTATTTTCAGACATGCGTCGCCAGCGTTCGAGGGTCGGCTTCTTTCGATTGAGAATTGCCTGTCGATTTGGATGTTTTCCCAGTGGAAGAGGACCCTATGGGTGCGCACGCGCTCCTGGTCGGCATCAGCCGGTTCGACGATCCCAAACTCGCCAAGCTGAATTCGCCGCAGAGCGATGTCGCGGCATTTGGTGGTGTCCTGAAAGACCCGGCGCGCGGCGGGTTCGACAGCGTGGAAATCAGCATCGACCGGGACCTTCTGGACATACGCGATCAGCTCAGCAGGCTGATGGACGGACGCAGCGCCGACGACATGGTGCTGCTTTATTATTCAGGCCACGGCATCGTCGCAAAGGGCGGGCGGCTCTATCTGGCGACTGGGCAATCTTCCTTCGACAGGCCGCAGGCGCGCAGCGTTGCGACCAGCGAAATCCGCGATCTCATGGAACAGTCGCGCGCCGGACGGCTCGTGGTGATCCTCGACTGCTGTCACAGCGGCGTATTTGCCGAAGGCGCCAAGGGGGCCGAAGCCCCGGCGATGACGGATAATACGTTCGGCGACGGCGAGGGCTCCGAGGGACAATATGTGCTGACCGCCACCGACGCGCTGCAATACGCCTATGACGGGGCCGGTGAACTGCGTGAAGCCGCTCCGGGTCCCACGCTGTCGCGCTTCACCCGGTGGCTGGTGGACGGTATCGGCAAGGGCGAGGCCTCACCCTTCGACGAGCAGATAACGCTCGATGCCCTGTATCAGTACCTGTGCCGCCGCGCGAAAACGGAACAGGCCGGCATGACGCCGCAACGTTTCGTCAAACGCGGTTCGGGCGAAATGGTGATCGCCAAAAATCCTTTTGGCAAAGCATTGGCCCTGCCCGACGATCTCATCGCCAGGCT
>DASYCS010000348.1:0-4293 GCA_036500025.1 Mesorhizobium sp.
ACCAGTATATCGACGCCTCGGGCAAGGGCGTGCAGGGCTGGATGAACAATCCCGCCCAGGAAATGTGCAACGGCTATGCACTGAGCCTGTGCTGGCTGGAGGCCTGAGCGGGCGGCGCGCATGTCATCTCCAATCCTGAAACTCGTGGCCCAGCGCATTGCGCTGGGCATCGTCCTGCTGCTGGCCGTTTCGGTCCTCATCTTCGCGGGCACCCAGGTGCTTCCCGGAGATGTCGCGCAATCCATTCTCGGCCAGTCGGCCACGCCCGAAGCGCTCGCCAATCTGCGCGCGGAACTGGGGCTGAACGATCCGGCCTATATTCGATATTTCCACTGGCTGGGCGGCGTCCTGACCGGCGACCTCGGCACCGCGTTGTCGAGCGGGCAGGATATCGCCACATCCATCGGCGGGCGGCTGTGGAATACGCTGTTTCTGGCTTTCTGCGCCGCCGTCATCTCGGTGCCGCTGGCCATCCTTCTCGGCCTGCTTGCCGTGCGCTACCGCAATGGCTGGGTCGACAAGCTGATTTCGGGGCTGGCGCTTGCCTCGACCTCGTTTCCGGAATTCTTCATCGGCTACCTGCTCGTCTATTTCTTCGCCGTGAAGTGGCAAATCTTTCCCGGCATTTCGACCGTCTATGACGGCATGCCGTTCCTGGCCCGCCTGCAAGCCATCGCCTTGCCGGCAGCGGCGCTGACGCTGGTGGTGCTGGCGCAGATGATGCGCATGACGCGCGCCGCCATCCTCAACGTCATGCAGTCGGCCTATGTCGAGACTGCCGAACTCAAGGGCCTGTCGGCGTTTTCGATCATCCGCAAACATGCGCTGCCCAATGCGGTCGCGCCGATCATCAATGTCGTGATGCTCAATCTCGCCTATCTGATCGTCGGCGTCGTCGTGGTCGAGGTGATCTTCGTCTATCCCGGCATGGGACAATATCTGGTCGATCACGTCGCCAAGCGCGACGTGCCGGTGGTGCAGGCCGTCGGGCTGATCTTCGCCGCCGTCTACATCACGCTCAATATCGTTGCCGATATCGCGTCGATCGTCGCCAATCCACGCCTCAGACATCCGAAATAGGGGCGCGCCATGCTCGATATAAAACGCATCCCCCTTCCGGCGCTCGTCGGCATCATCCTGACGGTGCTGTTCCTCATCGCGGCGATCTTTGCGCCATGGATCGCGCCGCACGGCAATGGCGAGATCGTCGGCGATGTCTGGCAGCCGATGTCGGCGCAATTCTGGCTCGGCACCGATAATCTCGGCCGTGACCTGTTATCGCGCATGATCTATGGCGCGCGCATCACCATCTTCATCGCCGTGCTGGCCACCGCGCTGTCGTTCACGCTGGGCGCATCGCTCGGCTTCTGCGCGGCGGTGCTCGGCGGCTGGTTCGATACGCTGATGTCGCGTTTCGTCGATCTTTTGATGGCGATCCCGACACTTATCTTCGCGCTGGTGGTGCTGTCGGTGCTGCCGTCGACGCTGGTGACGCTGATCCTGGTGATGGGCATATTGGATTCCACGCGCGTCTATCGCCTGTCGCGGGCGATCGCCGTCGATATCGAGGTCATGGATTTCGTCGAGGCGGCCAAGCTGCGCGGCGAAGGCATGCGCTGGATCATCTTCCGCGAAATCCTGCCCAATGCGCTGTCGCCTCTGATTTCGGAACTCGGCCTGCGCTTCATCTATGCCATACTGTTCCTGTCGGCGCTGTCCTTCCTCGGGCTTGGCGTCCAGCCGCCGGACGCCGACTGGGGCGGCATGGTCAAGGAAAACAAGGACGGCATCGTGTTCGGCATCGGCGCCGCGCTCATCCCGGCGGCCGCGATCGCCATGCTGGCGATTTCCGTCAACCTCGTTGCCGATTGGGTGCTCAACCGCACGACAAGCCTGAAGGGAGGGCGCGGGTGATGGCCGACCAGCAGCGCAAGTCCGACGTTCTGCTCGACATCCGCAACCTGCGCATCGAGGCGACGGTCTATCCGCCCGGCGAACCGCCGAAAGACATCGTCATCGTCCACGATGTTTCGTTGACGCTCAAAAAGGGCAAGGTGCTTGGCCTGATCGGCGAATCCGGCGCCGGCAAGTCTACCATCGGCCTGTCGGCCATGGGCTATGGGCGCGGCGGCGTGCGCATCACCGGGGGCGAGGTCATCCTCAACGGCCGCGACATATTGAAGGGCGGCAAACAGGGCCTGCGCAAGCTGCGTGGCCATGAAGTATGCTATGTCGCGCAGTCGGCGGCAGCCGCCTTCAACCCCGCCCACCGCTTGATGGAGCAGGTTGTGGAGGCGACGCTGCTGCATGGGCGGGCGACCCGCGCGGAAGCCGAAAAACGCGCCATCAAGCTGTTCAGGGCGCTGAGCCTGCCCGACCCCGAACATATTGGCGAGCGCTTCCCGCACCAGGTTTCGGGCGGCCAGTTGCAGCGTGTGATGACGGCGATGGCGCTGTGTTCGGAGCCAGACCTGATCGTCTTCGACGAGCCGACCACCGCGCTCGACGTGACCACGCAGATCGACGTTCTGGCGGCGATAAAGGTTGCCATCCAGGAAACCGGCGTTGCCGCGCTCTACATCACGCACGATCTGGCCGTCGTCGCCCAGGTGTCGGACGAGATCATGGTGCTGCGCCATGGCCGGCTGGTCGAATGGGGCGGCACGCGCCAGATCATCAAGGAGCCGCGGCAGGAATATACCAACGCGCTGGTGTCCGTGCATGAGATCGACCATCAGGAGAAAAAGCCGGGCGCAGCTCCCTTCCTGTCGGTGAAGAACGTGACGGCTGCCTATGGCGGCGGCGACGTCAAGGTGCTGAAGAACGTGTCGGTCGATATATTCCCCGGCCAGACGCTGGCGGTGGTTGGCGAATCCGGCTCCGGCAAATCGACGCTGGCGCGCGCCGTCACGGGCCTTTTACCGCCGCAGCAAGGCACCGTCACCTTCGACGGCAGGCCGCTGGCCAACCGGCTTGCCGACCGGCCGAAGGAGGATTTGCGCCAGTTGCAGATGATCTACCAGATGGCCGACGTGGCGATGAACCCGCGCCAGACCGTCGGCACCATCATCGGGCGGCCGCTGGAGTTCTATTTCGGCATGCGCGGGCGCGAGCGCGATGCGCGCGTGGCCGAATTGCTCGACAAGATCGAGATGGGAAAAGGCTTCATCGACCGCTATCCGGCCGAATTGTCAGGCGGGCAGAAGCAGCGCGTGTGCATTGCGCGTTCGCTGGCGGCCAAGCCCAAGCTTATCATCTGCGACGAGGTAACTTCGGCGCTCGACCCGCTGGTGGCGAACGGCATTCTCAAGCTGTTGCTGGAATTGCAGGCCGAGGAAAACGTCGCCTACCTGTTCATCACCCACGATCTGGCGACGGTGAAGTCGATCGCCGATTCCATCGCGGTGATGTATCGCGGCGAGGTCGTGCGTTATGGGCCGAAATCGGAAGTGCTGAAGCCGCCATTCGATGCCTATACCGACCTTCTCCTGTCTTCCGTTCCTGAAATGGAAATCGGCTGGCTGGAAAAGGCGATCAAGGGACGGCGCATGGAAAGTGCCGGGAACTAGACCGGTTATTCGCCCGCAGGGAGAGTAACGACCGGACCGCATCGCCCAGGAACTTTCGCATGCCGCTTTCCTCCAAGCTTCTCCTCATCGTCCTCGACGGCGTTCCGTGGCGGAACTGGCGCAGGCTGATGGGCAATCTCGAAGGTTGGGTGCAGTCCGGCGAGGCGCGTCTATGGAAAATGCGTTCCGTGCTGCCCTCGACGTCGGCCTGCTGCTATGCCTCGATCCATACCGGCGTGTCGCCGCAGGTGCATGGCATCCGCTCCAACGAAGACCGGTTTCGCGTCGCGCAGCCCGACATTTTCTCCGAAGTCAGCACGGCGGGCGGCAAGACCGGCGCGGTGACGCATTCCTACTGGTCGGAATTCTTCCGTGCCTATCCGTTCGACTTGGTTGAGGACATGGAGTTCGACGAGCCAGGCGGGTCGATCACACATGGCCGCTTCCACACCATGACCGGCTACAATGCCCGCAACCAGATGACGCCCAGCGATGTCGACCTTTTCGCGACCCTGACCATGCTGACCAGGCGCCACGGCATCGACTACGGCATCCTGCACACCTGCACGCTGGACTCGATGGGCCATCGGTTCGGCCACGACTGCCACGAGATGGACCATGCCGTCTATGCCATGGACGCCATGTTGGCCGCCTTCCTGCCGGGCTGGATCGCGGCCGGATACGAGGTCATGGTCACCGCCGACCATGGCCAGACCGACCGTGG
>DASYCS010000349.1:0-2760 GCA_036500025.1 Mesorhizobium sp.
AGGCGGTGAACGTCACGCTTGGCCTGCCCTTTATCCGCACCTCGCCGGACCACGGCACCGCCTTCGACATTGCCGGCAAGGGCATCGCCCGCCCTGACAGTCTGATCGCGGCGCTGAAGCTCGCCCGCCGCCTTGCCGATAACGACACCCCATGAGCATCGACGGGCTGCCGCCGCTGCGCGAGGTGATCGAGAGCCATGGCCTTCAGGCAAAGAAGGCACTCGGCCAGAATTTCCTGCTCGACCTCAACCTGACCGGAAAGATCGCGCGCAGCGCCGGCGATCTCTCGCAAGGCGTGGTCATCGAGGTCGGCCCCGGCCCCGGCGGCCTGACCCGTGCGCTTTTGATGCACGGCGCGCGCCGTGTCATTGCAATCGAGCGCGACGAACGCTGCCTGGCCGCCCTGGCCGAAATCTCGGAACACTATCCAGGCCGGCTTGAAGTGATTTCCGGCGACGCCATGAAGACCGACTTCGCGGCGCTGGCCGACGGCGAACCGGTAAAGATCGTCGCCAACCTGCCCTACAATATCGGCACCGAACTTTTGGTGCGCTGGCTGACGGTTGAAAACTGGCCGCCCTTCTATACCTCGATGACGCTGATGTTTCAGCGCGAGGTGGCCGAGCGTATCGTGGCGAAACCCGGCAGCGATGCCTATGGCCGCCTTGGCGTGCTGGCAGGCTGGCGCGCGGAAGCAACCATCGCCTTCGACGTGCCGGCGCAGGCTTTCACCCCGCCGCCCAAGGTAACGTCTTCGGTGGTGCATCTGGAGCCGCGCGCTTTACCGCTGACCGCCGAGGTAAAGCGCCTGGCCCGCGTCACCGAGGCGGCCTTCGGCCAGCGCCGCAAGATGCTGCGGCAAAGCGTGAAGAGCCTTGGCGGCGAAGAGCTTCTCAACCGGGTCGGCATCGATCCCACCCGCCGCGCCGAAACGCTGAGCGTCGAGGAATTCGTTCAACTGGCCAACGCCGGACGCTTCTGATCGTCAGCGCGCCAGCGAAAACAGCGCATCGCAATCGAGATGCGCTTCAAGTTCCGCCGCAATGTCGTCCAGCGCCCGCTCGACCTGCGCCAGGTAGTCGATGCCGCCTCTCTTGACGCCAAGGCTTTCAAGGAACTTGCCGCGAAAGGCGTCGGCGGAAAACAATCCGTGCATATAGGTGCCGAACACCCTGCCGTCGCGCGACACGGCGCCATCGGCCACGCCGTCGATGGTGGTGGCGGGACGCATCATGTCCGGCCCGGTCGTGCGGCCGAGATGAATTTCGTAACCCTCCAGCGGCAGGTCGAACGGCACCGAGCGCGCCGCGACATTGCGCACCGTCTTTTCCGGCTCCATCACGGTTTCCACGTCGAGCAGTCCAAGGCCGGGCGTTTCGGTCACGCTGCCCTCGATGCCCAGCGGATCGCGCACAATCTTGCCCAGCATCTGGAAGCCGCCGCAAATACCAATGACATGCCCGCCCCGTTCGACATGGCTGGCAAGGTCACGGTCCCACCCATTGGCACGCAGATAGAGAAGGTCACCGATGGTCGACTTGGAACCGGGGATAACCACCAGCCCGGCATCTTCAGGCAAGGATTGGCCGGGCGGCACGAACACGACCTCCACCTGAGGCTCCGCCTTCAAGGGATCGAGGTCGTCGAAATTGGCGATGCGCGCCAACATCGGCACCGCCACTTTCAGCGCCCGCCCGCCCCCGGATGCCAACCGTTCCAGCACCACCGAATCCTCCGAAGGCAGCCGCGCCGCCGCCTTTAGCCACGGCACGACGCCGAAGCAGCGCCAGCCGGTAAATTCGCCGATTGCCGCGATCCCCGCATCGAACAGGGAAACGTCGCCGCGAAACTTGTTGATGAGATAGCCCGCCACCATGTGCCGGTCGCCTTTCGGCAAGATCAGGTGCGTGCCGGCGACGGAGGCGATAACCCCGCCACGGTCAATGTCGCCCACCAGCACTACAGGCACATTCGCGCGCGTCGCAAAGCCCATATTGGCGATATCGCCGGCTCGGAGGTTGATTTCCGCCGGCGAGCCGGCGCCCTCGACGATGACGAGGTCCGCACCCTCGCCCACCTGCGTCCACGAATGTAGCACCGCTTCCATCAACCGGGGCTTCAGGCCCTGATAATCACGCGCCTTCGCCTCGCCGAACACCTTGCCCTGCACAATGATCTGCGAGCCGATGTCGGTCTGCGGCTTCAGCAGCACCGGGTTCATGTGAACCGTTGGCTGCACGCCGCAGGCCAGCGCCTGTAGCCATTGCCCGCGCCCGATCTCGCCGGATTGCCCGGCTTCGCCCGGAATATCGGCGACGGCGGCATTGTTGGACATGTTCTGCGGCTTGAATGGCCGCACCTTGAGGCCCCGATTCCTCGCCGCGCGGCAAAGCCCGGCAACCAGCACCGTCTTGCCGACATCCGAGCCGGTGCCTTGCAGCATGAGCGCCTTGGCCATCAGGCCCTGCCCTGCTGCGCCACGGTGCCGGTAACGGTCGATTTCTGCGCCAGCGGCCCGCCGCGCCAGATGTAGAGCGCCAGCAGCGGCTCCGAACCTGTCCGCATCGCATGGTTGACGTTGGAGGCGTGATGGATGACCTCGCCGGCCCTTCGCGCAACAAAGCCGCCCTCGCCCATGCGCCATTCCGTGCCACCGGTGAGTGGAACGTAGATTTCCTCGGCGACATGGTGGTGGTCGGGATAAACGATTTCCGGCCCAAGAATGAGAAACCCGCCGGCCACGGTTTCGTTGACGAAAAG
>DASYCS010000350.1:0-7097 GCA_036500025.1 Mesorhizobium sp.
GATGACGCGCATCGCCGCCTTCTCGCCGCTTTTGTTCTGGCCGGGCATCATCGGCGATTTCATGAAATATCTGCCGATCACGCTGATCGTGACGCTGGCGGCGTCGATGCTCTATGCGCTGGTGTTTGCGCCGACGCTGGGGGCGATGTTCGCCAAGGCGCCCAAGCACCATGAGGACGACCACCGCGACGGCTGGTACATGGCTGTCGTCAAGCAGGCGGTGCGGTTTCCCAAGACGGTGCTGGTGCTGACGGTCGTGCTGCTGGTCGGCGTGCAGTTTTCATATTCGAAGTTCGGCGCCGGCGTGGAGTTCTTCCCGAGCGTCGAGCCGGATTACGGCCTGCTCTATGTGCATGCTCGCGGCAATCTTTCGCTGGCTGAAATGGATATTGCGACCAGGGAGGCCGAAAAGCGCCTACTTGGCTGGCCGGGCGTCAAGTCCGTCTATACGCGCGTCGGCAAGACGCAAGGCGGCGGCGCGGATATTCCCGAGGACGTGGTCGGCGTCATCCAGTACGAGTTCGTCGACTGGCGCGAGCGCAAGTCCGCCAACCAGATACTGGACGATCTGCGCAAGGTGATGGCCGGCATTCCGGGCATCGATGTCGAGGTGCGCGTGCCGGAAGCCGGTCCGCCGACCGGCAAGCCGATCCAGGTGCGGCTGTCGGCTGTCGATCCGGCCGGGCTGAACGACAAGGCCCGCGAAGTGGCGGCGCGCATCGGCAAGATACCGGGCGTGATCGACGTTTCCGACGGCCTGCCGCCGCCCGGCGTCGACTGGGCGCTCAATGTCGACCGGGCCAAGGCGGCGCAATATGGCATCAGCCCGAGTTCCGTCGGCACCGTGGTGCAGCTGGTGACGAACGGCCTGAAGCTGTCCGAATACCGGCCCGCCGGCGCGGATGACGCTGTCGATATCCGGCTGCGCCTGCCGGAAGACCAGCGCACGCTGTCAACGCTTGACGAATTGCGGGTGCAGACCAGCCAGGGCGCGGTGCCGATTTCCAACTTCGTCGACCGCAAGCCCGAGCAGCGCGTCGGCACGCTCAACCGCATCGATGGCGCGCGCACGGTCGTGGTGCAGGCCAACGTTGCGGCGGACAAGCAGGTCGCCGCCGTCCAGCAGGAGGTGACCAAGGCGATCTCCGGGATGGACCTCGGCAGCGGCGTGCGCTGGAAGCTTGCCGGCTCCAACGAAGACAGCGCGGAGGCCAGCGCCTTCCTGTCGAAGGCGTTCGGCGCGGCGATCTTCCTGATCTTCATCGTGCTTCTGGCGCAGTTCAACAAGTTCACCAGCGTCTGGCTGGTGCTGTCCTGCGTGGTCATGGCGACGATCGGCGTGTTTCTCGGCCTGCTGATCACCGGCGAGACGTTCGGCATCGTCATGTCGGGCATCGGCGTCATTGCGCTGGCCGGCGTGGTGGTGAACAACAACATCGTCTTGATAGATACCTATGACCGGCTGCGCGAAGAAGGCTGGGACAAGACGGAAGCCGTGCTGCAAACCTGCCGCGAGCGGGCGCGCCCGGTGGTGTTGACGGCGGTTTCGGCCATTTTGGGCGTGCTGCCGATTGCGTTCGGCCTCGGCCTGGAAATCTTCCACCACGAGACGACCTACAACGCGCCATCGACCCAGTGGTGGATTTCGCTGTCCTCGGCAATCGTCTTCGGGCTATCCTTCGCGACCGTGCTGACCCTGGTGGTGACGCCGTCGATGCTGATGGTGTTTACGCGAGCCAAGGTACAGCCCGGCCAGGGCCGCAGCTGGTGGAGCAGGCTGTTCGGGCACGGCAGAAAGGGCGAGGCGGTTGCCGGCGAAACCCCCGTTAATAAGGGCGCTGAACAGGGGCTTGCCTTGCCAAAGGCTGCTGGATAGGCGGAGCAGGCCTAGCTCCAGACCCTTTGGGGGTCGTCCGGAACGATTGCGCGGCCTTTCGCGTTTTCGGGCTGGCCGGCAAAGTTCGGGGCAGGGATTTGCGATGACGCTTACCACCATTCTCGTGCTGGTCTTGATCCTTGTTCTTATCGGCGCAATTCCAGGCTGGCCCTATTCGCGCGGCTGGGGTTACATCCCTTCGGGAATAGTCGGCGCGGTCTTGCTCATCGTCCTGGTCGTTATCCTGATCGGGCGGATGTGACGGCGGCCGGACAGCCTATTCGGCGGCTGCGGGAGCGGCGCTGAAATCCGCCCGCTTGGCCAGTCCGGCCATCAGGAAGACCACGACCAGAAGCCCTGAAAGCGCGATGAACACCGGACCGAAACCGGTATGCCCGGCGATGAAGCCAATGGCCGAAGGTGCTACCAATATGCCGCAATAGCCCATCGTGCTGACGACGCTCATGCCGGTGCCGGACGGCATGCCGGTCTGGTTGCCGGCGGCGGAAAAGGCGATGGGCACCATGTTGGCGATGCCAAACCCGCAAAAGGCAAAGGCGGCGATCGCCAGCCACGGCGAGGGCGACAGGCCCGCGACCAGCATGCCGAGCGCGGCGAGAATTGCGGATATGCGTAAGGTTTTTACCGCGCCGAAGCGGTTGCGCACGCCGTCGCCCAAAAAGCGCATCAGCGCCATGACGCCGGAAAAGGCCGCGAAGGCGAGGCCGGCGGTGGCGAGATCGGCGCCCATTTCCTGGCGCAGGTAAAGCGCCGACCAGTCCAGCACCGCGCCTTCCGGGATCATCGCGAATAACGCCATGATGCCGATCAGGTAGATGGCCGGCTGCCTGGGTAGCGAGAAGCTGGCATGGCGGCCATGCGTGGCGGGCTCGTCCTCGCCGACTAGATGGCCCATTGCCGAGACGATTGCCACGAAGGCGATGAGGGTGGCCGCAGCGGCGTGGGCGACATGGCCGAAATGCTGGATGGCGAAGCCGCCGAGCGCGCCGCCGGCGAAGCCGCCCAGGCTCCAGAAGCCGTGCGACGACGACATGATGGCGCGAGCGAGCTTTCGTTCGACAATGACCGCATTGGCGTTCATGGCGACATCCATGCCGCCGACCACGCCGCCGAAGAGGATCATGGCGACCGCCGCCAGCGGAACGCTGGGCGCCAGCGCCACCAGCAACAGGCCGAAACTGGCGCAGACGCCGAACCAGCGCACGACATTGCGCGAACCATGGCGCGAAATCAGGTGGCCGCACCATGTCATGGCCGCCACCGCGCCGACGCCGAACAGCAGGATAAGCAGGCCAAGTGTCGCCTTGCTGATGTCGAGACGGGTAAGCAGGACGGGAATTTGCGGCGCCCAGCTTCCCGTCAGGAAGCCGTTGGCAAGGAACATCGTCGCTACCGCCCAGCGGCCCCGGCGGGCGGTATTCGCGGCATTGATGGCGTCCATGGCGACTGTCCAGAAAGGGGGCCGAAGTCGCGCTGGAACCTAAATCGGTTCAGGTCGAAGTCAAGCATTGGTCGGTAAAGCTTTGCGGTGGCAAGTAAAGCCTGGCTTCGGCTGGAAAAGGATCAGTGATCCTTGGGGCGGCGCGCCTCGAAGGCAGCCAGCTTGGCGTCCGACGCCTCGGTCTGGTTGAGCGCCTGCCATTCGGCATAGGGCATGCCATAGACGATTTCCCGCGACTCGTCCTTGGAGAGCGCGACGCCTTCCTGCTCGGCGGCTTCGCGATACCAGTTGGACAGGCAGTTGCGGCAGAAGCCGGCGAGGTTCATCAGGTCGATGTTCTGCACGTCGGTGCGTTCGCGCAGATGCCCGACAAGCCGGCGAAAGGCGGCGGCCTCAAGATCGCGCTTTTGCGTATCGCTCAATTCAGTCATCGCCATCTCCCATCAGAACGGTCCGGTTCTGGACCCGAATTGCTTTACCTGATGTATATTGGGCCGGCGGTTGATTTCTTCAATGATCGGCGCCAGCCGCATCGCCCAGGCGATGGCGTCTTTTCCGGTTGCGATGAGGTCCTGGCGGATTTCCAGCAGCGCATGGGCGAAGCCGTTGACGACGGCGTGCTTGTACATGGTGTCGCCGCGCAGCGCGCCGTCATAGGGTTCGTTGTCGCCGACCACCAGGTTGGCGTCGGTGGCGAGCAGGTCCATCAAGGGCCGCGCCACGCGGTCGTCGCTGTCCCACAGCACACCGGCATGCCACGGGCGGACATGGCCATGCATGACAGGCGTGAACGAGTGAACCGAAAAGACGAGGGGAGCCGCGCCCGTGGCCTGCGCCACCGAAGCGATCATGGCGCCGACAGCGTCGTGATAAGGCCGGTAAAAACCGTCCAGCCGCTTTTCGCGCTGTTTTGCATCTATCGGGTAATTTGCCGGCACCACCGTGCCGTCATAGAGCTGGCGGATAAGCGTCGGGTCGTCCTCGCCGCGATTGGGATCGATCAGCAGGCGCGAAAAGGTGGCGATCACCGCCGGCACGCCAAGCTGCGCGGCAAGCTCGCGCGTAACCGCCTCGACGCCGATGTCATAGGCGATGTGACGGTCGAATTCGGAAGCCGGCAGGCCAAGGTCGCCATATTCATCCGGCAGGTCGCGGCGGGCATGATCGGCAACCAGCACGATGCCCCGGCTGCGGTCGCCTTCAATAAGGTCGAAGGGCGCGAAAACTGTGGATCGGGTCATGGCTGAGAAAAAGGATGCCTATGTGGTCCAGACAGGGGTGATAGCGTCATTCCACGAACAGGGAACGCGCGCAATGCCGTTGTTTGGACAAGGTTTTTGCAGAAATCTGGCTGAGCGTCGCCTGAAACCGCACCTGTCTTCATCTAAATCGATTGGATTTAGGCAAATCAGCGCGTTGACATGCGCTTGGACTTTTCCGAAAAGGGGCTTGGGAGCCAGATGATCGCGTCGTGTTTGAGGGTTTCGAGGATGATTCTCACCGGCAGGAAGCGCCTATGCGCGACCTTTGCCATGCCGCTTGCAATCCTTGCGGGCCTGATCGTGACGGTGGCGGCATCGCCGGCGCACGCCGATTTCCGCGTCTGCAATGCGACGCAGAACCTGGTCGGGGTCGGCATCGGCTACCGCGCCAAGGCGGGCTGGATCACCGAAGGCTGGTGGCACATCGAAGGTTCGAGCTGCAAGACGCTGATCGAGGGGCCGCTGTCATCCAGGTTTTACTATCTCTATGCAGAAGATGCCGAACGCGGCGGCCGCTGGGATGGACCCATCAACATGTGCGTGGCTGAAAAAGAGTTCAAGATCGCCGGCGTCAGTGATTGCGTGGCGCGCGGGTTCCAGCGAGCCGGTTTCCAGGAATACGACACGGGCGAGCAGTCAAGCTGGATGGTCCAGCTGACGGATCAGCCTGCAACGGACGGCGATGGCGCCGCCCCCGAAAGCAAGAGTCCATGAGACGCAACCGCAAGGTAAAGATACTGGCCACGATCGGCCCGGCTTCTTCGTCGGAAGAGATGCTGAAAAAGCTGTTCGAGGCCGGCGCGGACGTCTTCCGCATCAATATGAGCCATACCGACCATGAGTTGATGCGCACGCTTATCGGCCGTATCCGCGAAGTGGAGACAAGCGTCGGCAGGCCGATCGGCATCCTCGCCGATTTGCAGGGGCCGAAGCTCCGGGTCGGCAAATTCGCCAACGGCAAGGAAACCTTAAGCGTCGGCCAGACCTTCACGCTGGACGACAGCCAGGAACCCGGCGACGCCTCGCGCGTCTATCTTCCGCACCCTGAAATCCTGAGTTCCGTGAAGGCGGGCCACCGCCTGCTGATCGATGACGGCAAGCTGGAACTCCGCGCCGTCAGCAGCAATGGCAAGCAGATCGTCTGCACGGTCGTTGCCGGCACCGGCATTTCCGACAAGAAGGGCGTCAGCCTGCCCGACACCGAATTGCCGGTCGGTGCGCTGACCGAGAAGGATCGCAGCGATCTCGACGCCGCGCTGGCCGCCGGCGTCGACTGGATCGCGCTTTCCTTCATCCAGCGCCCGGAGGATCTGGCCGAAGCACGCAAGATCGCGCGTGGC
Source organism: Mesorhizobium sp. (assembly GCA_036500025.1). Classification (GTDB taxonomy): domain Bacteria; phylum Pseudomonadota; class Alphaproteobacteria; order Rhizobiales; family Rhizobiaceae; genus Mesorhizobium. The sequence goes on from DASYCS010000350.1 coordinate 5,941, forward strand.
CGCGCGCTCATCATGTCGAAGATCGAGAAGCCGCAGGCCGTGGCGCGGCTGGCCGAAATCATCGAATTGTCCGACGCGCTGATGGTGGCGCGGGGCGATCTCGGCGTGGAAGTGCCGCTGGAAGCGGTGCCCGGCATACAAAAGCAGATCACCCGCGCCGGCCGGCGCGCCGGCAAGCCGGTGGTCGTTGCCACGCAGATGCTGGAATCGATGATTTCGGCGCCCGTGCCGACACGCGCCGAAGTATCGGATGTCGCAACCGCCGTGTTCGAAGGCGCCGACGCCATCATGCTGTCGGCGGAATCGGCGGCGGGCGCCTATCCGGTCGAGGCGGTGGCGACCATGAACCGCATCGCCGTCAAGGTGGAGCAGGACCCAACCTATGCCGGCATCATCAACGCCCAGCGTTCCGAACCGGAAGCGACCGGCGCCGACGCCATCTCGCTTGCCGCGCGCGAAATCGCCGAGACGCTGAAGCTGGCGGCCATCATCACCTATACCGCGTCGGGCACCACCGGCCTGCGGGCGGCGCGAGAACGTCCGCAAGTGCCGATCATCGCGCTGTCGCCCATCGTCAACACGGCGCGGCGTCTTTCGCTGCTGTGGGGCACGCATTGCGTGGTTTCGCCGGATGCGAGCGACCTCGACGACATGGTCAACCGCGCCTCGCGGATCGCGCTGGAAGAAGGCTTCGGCCAGCGCGGCGACCGCGTCATCATCACCGCGGGCGTGCCGCTGCGCACCCCAGGCTCGACCAACATGCTGCGCATCGCCTATGTCGGATCGGAAGAGGGCGGCAGGTAAAGGCTTTTCGCTGGCGCGAAATCCGCGCCGGCTGTCTATCCGGCCGGTTATGTCGGCGCAAGTTCGGCATCAGGCTCGGCATCAGGCTCGGCAATGTCGGCGCATCGGCCCGTGCCATAGGCATCCTTGGCGATCCGCGCCTCGACGGTTTTTGCCAGCGATTGCAGGTCTGGCTGGTTTCCAGACACTTTCTGGCCAGCGACTTTCTGGCCAGCGACTTTCTGGATTGCCGCGACAACCAGGTCGGCGGCGATCCAGTCCGGCTTGTGGCCGAGGTTTTTCACCCAGACCAGTTCGGCGCCGGCAAGGTCGCGGACGAGACCGACCGAGTGGATTTTGGCGAGCACCACCTT
>DASYCS010000351.1:0-3170 GCA_036500025.1 Mesorhizobium sp.
CCCTGATCCGTTCTGCCGGGCCGACTTCCCGCATAGCGGTGGCAAGCCGTGACAGCGCGAGGCCCAAAGGCCGCAGACGGCCGCGAAAAATGTTCCGGCCGAAATTCCGCGCCACCCGCTCGAAATAGCGGAATTCGGCCATTGGCGGCACATTTGGACGCAGCGCGCCAAGGCCGCTGATGGCGATCAGCCGGTCAGCGCCGGCATAGGCCACGTTTCGCCAGCCTGTTGCAGCGCCAACGCCGGTTCGGCGGGACTGAGCCTTACCGCTAAGGCTGGCAGCGGAAAGGTCGCGCAGTCTTGCGGCGAGTTCGGGCTGGCGGCAACGGTCGAGGATCGTGGCGAACCATGCCAGCCATTCGCCGTCGGGGCGGCTTTCCAGCCGATGGATGCTTTTTCGGTGCTTTGGCAGATGATCGGGTTGAGCGTCCTGCGACACGCCATCGGCCAGCCAGTCCAGAACATGGCGCGCCCGCACAAGTTCCTCATGCCCAAGGCCCGGATAGAAATCCCGTATGCGCCGCGCCTGGCCAAGCTCGCCCGTGCAAATCATGGAAAGCAGAAAATAGGCCCATTCCACGGGATCGGGGTCGGCTGCGCCATAGGTCAGCGTCGTTATTTCGATCAGCCTGGCAAGCGACTCCCGGGCTTGGTCGGCATTGCCCTCATGCAGGGCGCATAACGCCAGGCGAAACTGCGCTTCCGGCAGGTAGCTGACATAGTCGAGGCATTGCGCGTAGCACTGCCGGGCCTCTGCCAGCCGGCCCTGTTTCAAAAAGATGTCGCCTCGCGCCAGCAGGGCACGGTCGCGTGCCGAGCCGGAAATATGGATGCTGTCGCGCCCGGCGGCGTGCGTAACCTTTTCAAGGTCGCCAAACGGACCGGACTGGATGATTTTCTCGCCGGGCTGCAAGTCCCGGTTCAGCATATACCATTGGTGGATTTGCGGCCGGTGCTTCAGCGTATGGCGGGCATGGACCAGTTCATGGCCGGCTTGCGTAATGCGCTGCATCTCGTCGGGATGCGCAAAAAGATGGTCGATCCGGTCGGTCACGTCATGATGGCTGGCGAAGACACAGTTTTCCATGTCCAGGAATCCGGCGGCCTCCAGCGCAGGGGTACGCTCGGTCAGCAGGCAAGCCTTTGCGCCAGGTATCTCGAAATGCTTGCGCACGACTTCGCCGCCCTGGGTTCCGCATGTCGGCACGATAAAGCTGGCGTTTAGCGCTCGCGCATAGGCCTCGCCCGCCAGCATCCCGGCGGAGCGCTTGCTGGCATAATCGTGTTGTGGGGAAACCAGACAAGGATAGCGCTCGCGGATAAGCGGGAAGATTTGTTGCCGCCAGGGGTAAAGGCCATAGATTTGGCCCGTCAGCGTGACCGGAATGGTCTTGTGCTGGCCATAGTCGTGGTAGAGTTCGGGGTCGATGAAGTTCGGCCAGATGAACAGGCTTGCGGCAATCTCGGGCGTATAATCGGGCATCATCGTGCTGATGGAAAAATAGGTCTCGATGCCCCACCGCTCCATGTCGGACAGGAAGCCGGCGCGGCGGTCGCACCATGGATCGGCATTGTGCAGGCCAAGTTTGGGAACCTTGGCATTGGCAGCCGTATTCGTGATGATCGTGCGCCGCGACCCATGCGAGCGATAGCCGCTTTCAAACAGCGTCAAATCCGGCTGATGCCGGTCGCATATCGCGGCGTAGTCGCAGTCCTGGTTGACGACGACGACCTCGAAATGCGTCGCCAGGCATTTGACGTGCTGCTGCATGTGCAGCAACAGATACGAGGCAGCATCCGCATTGGGCTGGTGGTCCCACTGGAAGAAGACAAGTTTCGGCTTGCGGTGGCCGGCATCCATGTTCATGTCGGCAATCGAGCCCCTTCCCTTGTGGGCAAGCCCGCTGCCGTTAGCGGCACGCGCGGATGAGACATGGCCTTGGCGGCTTCGAAGGGGGGCGTGGCGATGCCTGAAAGCTTTGCCTCGAAATAGGCGATGGTCTTTTCCAGTCCCTGGCGCAGCGGCACGGTTGGCTGCCAGCCCAGCGCGTGCCGCGCGTGGCTGATATCCGGCTTGCGCCGGGTCGGATCATCGGCCGGCAGCGGCCTGAAGACGATGGGGGAGGCCGAGCCTGTCAGTTCGATGATCATCTCGGCCAGTTCGCGCATCTGGAATTCGCCGGGATTGCCGAGATTGACGGGTCCGGTGATGCTGTCCGGCGCGGCCATCAGCCGGATGAAGCCGTCGATCAGATCCTCGACATAGCAGAAGGAGCGCGTCTGCCTGCCGTCGCCGAAAAGCGTGATCGGCTCGTTGCGCAGCGCCTGCACGATGAAGTTGGAGACGACGCGGCCGTCATCCGGGTGCATGCGCGGGCCATAGGTGTTGAAGATGCGCGCGACGCGGATATTGACGCCGTACTGGCGGTGATAGTCGAAAAACAGCGTTTCGGCGCAGCGCTTGCCTTCATCGTAGCAGGCGCGCGGGCCGATCGGATTGACGCTGCCGCGATAGGCTTCCGTTTGCGGGTGCACCGCCGGGTCGCCATAAACCTCGCTGGTGGAGGCCTGGAAAATCTTGGCCTTGGTGCGCTTGGCCAGGCCAAGCAGGTTGATGGCGCCGTGCACGTTGGTCTTCACCGTCTGCACCGGGTCGAACTGATAGTGAACCGGCGATGCAGGGCAGGCGAGATTGTAGATCTCGTCGACTTCCACATAGAGCGGAAAGGTCACGTCATGGCGCAGGATTTCGAAGCGCGGGTCGTCGAGCAGATGCAGTACCGTGTCGCGCGAGCCGGTATAGTAATTGTCGACGCAAAGGACGTCATTGTCCTCCCGCAACAGCCTTTCGCACAGGAACGAGCCCAGAAAGCCGGCTCCGCCCGTAACCAGAATGCGTTTTCGTCCATGCATGGTGCTTCTCCTATAGGTGCCCTGCGGCGGGCAGCGGGTCAGTACGCCCCGTTGCGCCTGAAGACCGCGGGAATGGTGCTCAAGAGGATGTGCCAGTCGAACCAGAGCGAGCGGTTGTCGATGTAGAATTCGTCGAGCTGGCGCTGTAGTTCGAGATCGGCGTTGCTGCGCTCGGATATTTGCCAAAGCCCGGTCAAGCCGGGCGTTACCGAGCGCCTTTTGTGGCGGAACTCGGCATTCATCGCCAGAAGATGGTA
>DASYCS010000352.1:0-9238 GCA_036500025.1 Mesorhizobium sp.
CCCGCTGTTATGCCCCTGCCATCCAGATGAATTGCGGCAGCACGAAATCGGGCGTCGCGCCGTGCTGCGCGAACGCTTTTTCCAGTTCGGCGGGGCCAAGTTCGGCAAGGATGCCGGAACGCACCAGCACCGACGAGATGCCAGCGTTGTTCGCGCCTGCTATGTCGTGCTCGATGCTGTCGCCGATGCCGACGACCCTGTCTTTGGCGGGATGGCCGAGAACTTCCATGGCCGCCTCGTAAATCGCGCCAAACGGCTTGCCGATGCGCTCCACCGGCCCGCCCATTTCCTCATACAGATCGGCAATCGCCCCCGCCCCGAAGCGCAGGCCCGCCTCGGTCAGCATGATCTTGTCAGGGTTGGTGCAGATGCACGGCACGCCGGCACGCGCCGCCGGCTCCAGCAAGGCACGGTAGAACTCCAGCGGCTTGCTGTCGCCCTCGCTGCCCGAAAGCAGGATGATTTCGGCCTTCGCGCCCTCCGTCACCAGATCGAGGCCGAGGCCGTCGATGGCTGAGCGGTCATTGCCGCGCGACAGCAGCAGGCAGCGCGTGCCGGGCGCCAGCCTTTCGCCGCCGAGCTGGCCGGCGAACTTGCGCCACGCCACTTCGCCGGAGCTTAGAAAGACGTCCCACGAACCCTCGAAGCCAAGCTTGCGCAGCCGGTCCTCGTTTTGCCGGGCGCGCTTGCCCGAATTGGAGACGAGCACGATTTTCTTGCCCATCGCCTTCAGGCTGGACAATGCTTCGGCCGCACCCTGATAAGCGACCGTTCCGTCGTGCAGCACGCCGAATTGATCGATTAAGAAAAAGTCGTAGCGTCCAGCCAGACTGTGAAGGTCAGCCAGAACCTGTGGTCCACCGATTGCCACGCCTAAGCACTCCATGCCGGCACATTCGAACGCCGAATGCCGCACCGGTATCGCGCCTTACCGGATTTTGGCGCGGCAGCCAACGTCTTGAGACGAAGCGGTTCGAAGGCAGGTCGCGCCGCTAGAGCGGTTCCGATTTTGCTGTATCGATGAACGCGCTCTATCTCTTTGTTTTGGCCGCATTTCCGGACGCAAAACCGTTTCACACTTTTGCTGGAAATGCTTTAGCGCGCGTCCGGCGGCAATACGCCTTTTCGCAAGGCGAAGCAGCCGTAGAAGCGGCGCTCGCCCGTCTGGACGATGCAGTAGGCCTGCTTCGCCCGCTCATAGAAGGCGAAGCGCTCTATCGGCTGCAACGGACGGGATTGCCCTTCCGCACGGTCGATCACCTGCTGGACCTCATGCTGCACCTGCGGGATTTCGGCGGGATTGCCGACCACTTCCATGCGCGACGCGGCATCGTCGACGAAGGTATCGAGCGGATAGAGCGACAGGATGGCCGCCACGGCCTGCGCCGCCGTGACATTGTCGATGCGCAGCACCTTGCCCAGCGTCGTCCGGCGGGCGATGGAATCGGCCGGGAAATTGCTGTCGCAGACGATGAGGTCGTCGCCATGCCCCATCGCCGCCAGCGCATGGAGCAGGTCTGCGTTAAGCAGCGGATCGATCCCCTTGAGCACTCCCGGCCTCCCCGATCTTGCCCGAAGGCTTATGCGCCGTAGCCGATGATGCCCTTGACCTCCAGGAAGTCATGGATGGCCCAATCGGCATATTCGCGGCCATTGCCCGATTGCTTGTAGCCGCCGAACGGCGCGAACGTATCCCATTCCGGATAGTTGAGGTTGATCTGCCCGGCGCGCAAGCGGGAAGCGACGGCGCGCGCGTGGTCGATGTTCTTCGACTGCACATAGGCGGCAAGGCCATAGACGGTATCGTTGGCGATCTTCACGGCGTCGTCGTCATCCTCATAGGAAATGACGGACAGAACCGGTCCGAAGATTTCTTCCTTTTCGATGGTCATGCCGGGCGTGACATGGCCGAACACCGTCGGGCGCACATAATAGCCGCGGTTGAGATGTTCGGGCCGGCCGGGGCCGCCCGTCACCAGCGTCGCGCCTTCCTTGATGCCGATCTCGATCAGGCGCTGGATCTTGTCGTACTGCATCTGGCTGACCACCGGCCCGAGCCTGGTATCCTCCGAACGCGGATCGCCGACCGTATGCGCCTCGGCAGCCTTCCTGGCGATGGCCAGCGCCTCGTCATGGCGGGCGGCGGGCACCAGCATGCGGGTCGGCGCGTCGCAGGACTGGCCGCTATTGCCGAAACAGCCTTCGACGCCCTTGGTGACCGCCTCCTCGAAATCGGCATCGGCAAGGATGATGTTGGCCGACTTGCCGCCCAGTTCCTGCGCCACGCGCTTGACTGTGTCGGCCGCCGTCTTGGCGACGATGATGCCGGCGCGCGTCGAGCCGGTAAACGAAACCATGTCGACATCCGGATGGCCGGCCATGATCTGGCCGACATCGGGGCCATTGCCGTTGACCATGTTGTAGACGCCCTTCGGGGTGCCGGCGGCTTCCATCACTTCGGAAAAGATGATGCCGCTGATCGGTGCGATCTCTGAGGGCTTCAGCACCACCGTGCAGCCGGCGGCAATCGCCGGGGCCACCTTGCAGACGATCTGGTTGAGCGGCCAGTTCCACGGCGTAATCAGCGCCGCGACGCCGATCGGCTCCTTGACCACCATGGTCGAGCCGCGCAATTCGCTGAATTCATAGTCTTCCAGCGCCTTGATGGTGGCTTCCATATGCGCGCGGCCGGCCCAGGCCTGCGCATCGCGCGCCCAGGCGATGGGCGCGCCCATTTCCTGGCTCACCGCCTGCGCGATATCCTCGAAGCGCTCGTTATAGACTTCGAGAATGCGCTTGAGCAGCTTCAGGCGCTCAGTGCGCGTCGTTTGGGAAAAGGATGGGAACGCAGCCTTCGCCGCCGCCACCGCCTTGTCGACATCGGCCTTCGAGCCGAGCGAAATACTGGTATAGGCCTCCTCGGTCGAGGGGTCGATCACGTCCAGCGCGGCAGGCACCACCGGCGCAACCCATTTGCCGTCGATGAAGAAATTGAGATGGTTGCTCATGGGTTTTGCTCCGACTTTCCTGGAAGGATCGAGATTGGATCGCCCAACCTTGCCGCATCTGCCGCTTCGGCTCAATGGCGCAGAATTGCGATAGGGTGGACCAGTCCACGAAAAAACCGCGCGATGCTGTAACGGCTGGGCCGTAACTGCAATTCTCTTGTCGTTTTCGTCGTGCCCGGCCAATGCAACACTCGACAAATGCCGGGCGTTTGGCCATGAACAAACCCAACGCTGACGCGGAAACGGGCAAATCCGCCCAGGCCCCGCGCCGGCGAAACAGAATTGTTTTCAATCGTCAGGGAGGACAAATGGCCCGCATCACGCTCAGACAACTGCTCGATCATGCCGCCGAACACGGCTACGGCGTGCCGGCGTTCAACATCAACAATATGGAGCAGGCGCTGGCCATCATGGAGGCGGCCGACGCGAGCGATGCGCCGGTCATCCTACAGGCGTCGCGCGGGGCGCGCGCCTATGCCAACGACATCATGCTCAAGCACATGATGGATGCGGTGACCGAAATTTATCCGCACATTCCGGTGTGCGTGCATCTGGACCACGGCAACGAACCCGGCACCTGCATGACGGCCATCCAGTCCGGCTTCACCTCGGTGATGATGGACGGCTCGCTGAAGGCCGACGGCAAGACGCCCGGCGACTGGGACTATAATGTCGGCGTCACCCGCACCGTCACCACCATGGCGCATCTCGGCGGCATCTCGGTTGAGGGCGAACTCGGTGTGCTGGGCAGCCTTGAGACCGGCGAGGGCGAAAAGGAAGACGGCCACGGCTTCGAAGGCAAGCTCGGCCACGACCAGTTGCTGACCAACCCGGACGAGGCCGTCAAGTTCGTCGCCGAAACCAAAGTCGACGCGCTGGCGATCGCCATGGGCACCTCGCACGGCGCCTACAAATTCACGCGCAAGCCCGACGGCAAGGTGCTGGCCATGAACGTCATCGAGGAAATCCACCGCAAGCTGCCGAACACGCATCTGGTGATGCACGGCTCGTCCTCGGTGCCGGAAGAGTTGCAGGAGATCATCAACGCCTATGGCGGCAAGATGAAGCCTACCTGGGGTGTGCCGGTCGAGGAAATCCAGCGCGGCATCAAGAACGGCGTGCGCAAGATCAATATCGACACCGACAACCGCATGGCGCTGACCGGCCAGATCCGCAAGGTGCTGAGCGAGGACCCGAGCGAATTCGACCCGCGCAAATATCTGAAGCCGGCCATGGCGGCGATGACCAAGTTGTGCAAGCAACGCTTTGAGGAATTCGGCACCGCCGGCCATGCCTCGTCGATCCGCCCCATCCCGGTGGCCGAGATGGCGAGGCGCTACAAGGAAGGCAAGCTCGATCCGAAGTTCGGCTGAGCGTCCTGACCCGAAAAAGAAAGCGCCGGCCTTCGGGCCGGCGTTTTTGTTCAAGCCAAACGTTCTAGTTTGAACCGGCCTTGAGCATGGCGGCAAAGCGCGGGTCGAAAGCACGGCTTATCGGCTCAGCCGCTGCGCCCAACGCGATGGCCCACGGATCGGCGATGCCAGGTTGCAGGCGCGGCAGCGGCCGCTCCGGACGGTCGGCGATAGAGGACAGAAGCGGATGCATCGCCTCGAACAGGCGATTAGACAAGGATTGCGGGGCGCCGCTGGAAAGGATCACCGTCTGCGGGTCGAAGATCGTCTCGATGAGATGCACGCTCCAGCTCAAGGCAGGCGCCGCGTCGTCGATCCAGGCCAGGATGCTGGCGTCTCCTGCCTTTGCGAGTTCGTCCAGCCGTTCATGCAGATGCATATCCGCCGCGTCCATGCCCATGTGCTTGTAGAGCGAGGCGAGCGAGGCACGGTGTTCAAGCGATGTTTGCTTCTTGCCGCCAGAGGAAAACAGCGCCTTGCCGATCTCGCCGGCATTGCCGTTGCCGCCACGATAGGATTCGCCGTTGAGGATAAGACCGGCCGCGATGCCGTAGCCGACATAGAGGCATACCGCATGATCGACGCCGTGCGCCGCGCCGACGAGGCGTTCGGCGGTGGCGCTTGCCGCGGCATCGTTTTGCAACCCGACATTCAGCCCGGTGCCGGCGGCAAGCGTTTCGAGCAGCGGAAATTTCTGCCAGGCCGGCATGTCCCAAAGGCTGTCGCCAAAACCTTCCAGTCCGAAAGGACCGGGCATGGCCACGCCAAGGCCGACGATGCGCGTTTCGGACTGTGGTGAGCTTGCGGCCAGCCTGCTTCGGACGCTGCCGATCAGCTCCAGAATGATGCTGACGCCCTGCGTCGGATCGTTTGGCGGCAAATTGGCCTGCGCCCGCACCAGCACATTGCCGACCAGATCGACGATGATCGCGCGCGTTACATGGCGGTCGATCTGCAAGCCGATGGCGAAGGCGCGCTCGGGCACGAGGCGGTAGGGCGTCGAGGGCTGGCCCCTGCCATTGCGCACCGCTTCCAGCGCGACCACGAAACCGTCGCGCTTCAATTCATCGATGATGTTGGAGACAGCCTGCTTGGTAAGCTGGGTGGCGCGCGCGAGATCGGCCCGCGACAAGGCTCCGTTATAACGCAGCGCGTCGATCATCACCCGGCGATTATGCGCGCTGGTGCCTTCCTGATTGCTGCCGCTCTTGGCTCGGATCGGGCGAATGTCGTTCATCCTCGCGTCCCCTCTTGACTCGACTAAAAGATTGAACAACTAATAAGTCAAGAGCCTTGACTTATTGCGTATCAGCGACGGCAAAGGGCGAAGCCCCTTCCGGCGTCGACAGATCAGTACCAACGTCAAAACGGGAGGAAGACAATGTTGAAATCGATCGGTAGGACACTTCTGGGCGCAACCCTTCTGGGGGCCGCTTTCACGCCGCACGCCTTTGCCGAAACCTCGCTCAACGCGCTGTTCATGGCGCAGGCCGCCTATAGCGAGGCGGATGTGCGCGCCATGACGGACGCCTTCACCAAGGCCAATCCGGACATCAAGGTCAACCTCGAATTCGTTCCATACGAAGGGTTGCATGACAAGACGGTGCTCGCGCAAGGGTCCGGCGGCTACGACGTGGTGCTGTTCGACGTGATCTGGCCGGCTGAATATGCCAGCAACAAGGTTCTGGTCGATGTTTCCTCGCGCATCACCGACGACATGAAGAAGGGCGTGCTGCCCGGCGCGTGGACCACGGTCCAGAACGACGGCAAATATTACGGCATGCCGTGGATCCTCGATACGAAATACCTGTTCTACAACAAGGAAATCCTGGAAAAGGCCGGCATCAAGAACCCGCCCAAGACCTGGGAAGAACTGAGCGAACAGGCCAAGACCATCAAAGACAAGGGCCTGCTCGCCACGCCAATCGCCTGGAGCTGGTCGCAGGCGGAAGCCGCTATCTGCGACTACACCACGCTGGTCAGCGCCTATGGCGGCGACTTCATCAAGGACGGTAAGCCGGATTTCCAGACCGGCGGCGGGCTTGAGGCGCTGAAATACATGGTCGACAGCTACAAGTCGGGCGTGACCAACCCGAACTCCAAGGAATTCCTCGAAGAGGATGTGCGCAAGGTGTTCGAGAACGGCGACGCCGCCTTCGCGCTCAACTGGACCTACATGTACAACATGGCCAACGACCCTAAGGACAGCAAGGTCGCGGGCAAGGTCGGCGTCGTGCCGGCGCCGGGCATTGCCGGCAAGAGCGAGGTTTCGGCCGTCAACGGTTCGATGGGCCTTGGCGTCACCACCGCCAGCAAGCACCCGGACGAGGCGTGGAAGTTCATCACCTTCATGACCTCGCAGGCGACGCAGAACCAGTATGCCAAGCTCAGCCTGCCGATCTGGGCGTCTTCCTATGACGATCCGACGGTGACCAAGGGACAGGAAGAGCTGATCGGCGCGGCCAAGCTTAGCCTTGCCGCCATGTATCCGCGCCCGACGACGCCGAAATACCAGGAACTGTCGACGGCTCTACAACAGGCAATCCAGGAATCCCTGCTCGGCCAGTCTTCGCCTGAAGACGCGCTGAAGACCGCCGCCGAAAACAGCGGCCTGTAACACTCCGCTTGCTCCGGGCGGCGGCAAGCCGCCCGGAGCGTTCCATCTTTTTATAAAAGGAAGCCGCCTCCCATGTCAGGCACCTGGATGACCACGCGAGCCTGGCTGCTGATGCTGCCGCTGCTCGCCGTCATGGTTGCCGTCATCGGCTGGCCGCTTGTCGATACGGTCGGTCTTTCCTTCACCGACGCCAAGCTCGTCGGCACCTCTGGCCATTTCGTCGGCATCGACAACTACGCCAGGATGCTCTCCAGCTCGAATTTCCAGCGCACGCTGATCACCACGACCTGGTTCGCCGTGGTTTCAGTCACCGCCGAAATGGTCATCGGCGTGCTTACCGCGCTGCTGCTCAACCAGCAGTTTTTTGGCCGCACCGCGTTGCGCGCGCTGCTGATACTGCCATGGGCGCTGCCAACCGTCGTCAACGCCACGCTGTGGCGGCTGATCTACAACCCCGAATATGGCGCGCTGAACGCCGCCCTTTCGCAGCTCGGCCTGATCGATGCCTACCGCTCGTGGCTGGGCGAGCCGGGCACCGCGCTGGCGGCACTTATCGTTGCCGATTGCTGGAAGAGCTTTCCACTGGTGGCGCTGATCGCGCTGGCCGCCCTGCAAGCGGTGCCGCGCGACATCATCGCCGCCTCGCTGGTCGATGGCGCCGGGCCGTTCAACCGCTTCCGCTTCGTCATCCTGCCATACCTCGCCGGACCGCTGATGGTGGCGCTGGTGCTGCGCACCATCGAGGCATTCAAGGTGTTCGACATCATCTGGGTGATGACGCGCGGCGGGCCGGCCAACTCGACGCGGACGCTGTCGATCCTCGTCTATCAGGAAGCCTTTTCGTTCCAGCGGGCCGGCTCCGGCGCATCGCTGGCGCTGATCGTCACGCTGCTCGTCACCGTGCTGGCGGTCGCCTATGCTGCATTGGTGCGCAAGACGGCGGGGAGTGCCGGCTGATGGAACGCAGAAGCCCGGTTTTCACCGTCTTCATCTATGCCTGCGCGCTGCTTTTGGCCGCCATCATCCTCGCGCCTGTGCTGTGGCTGTTCATCATGAGCATTTCACCGGCGGCCGACCTTGCCGCCAAGCCGTTGCGCTGGTGGCCGCAGCATGCCGATTTCTCGCGCTACGCCGTTCTTCTATCGACAGCGGAAAACAGCGCCGGCGCCGCCTTCACCTCATCGCTGCGCAATTCCATCGAGATCGCCGGCATGGCGACGCTGGCCGCCCTGGCGCTTGCCGTGCCCGCCGGATGGGCGGTGTCGCGCACGCCGTCTGTCGGCTGGTCGCTGTCGATGGTCATCGCCACCTACATGCTGCCGCCGGTGGCGCTCGCCGTGCCGCTCTATATGGGCCTCGCCTATCTCGGCCTGCTCAACAATGTGTTCGGGCTGGCGCTCGTCTACCTCACCATCCTCGCCCCGTTCACCACCTGGCTGATGAAATCCGGTTTCGACAGCATCCCGCGTGAGATCGAGGCAGCGGCGATGATCGACGGCGCGGGCCTTTTCCAGACGTGGCGCATCATCACCCTGCCGTTGGCCGGTCCGGTGATGGCGACAGCGGCACTGTTTGCCTTCCTGCTTGCCTGGGACGAATTTTTCTACGCGCTTTTGTTCACCTCCGACCAGCGCGCCAAGACGCTGACCGTCGCCATCGCCGATCTCGCCGGCGGTCGCGTTTCCGATTATGGGCTGATCGCCACCGCCGGGGTTCTTGCCGCGCTGCCGCCGGTGGCGGTCGGGCTTTTCATGCAGCGCGCCCTGATTTCCGGCCTGACCAGCGGCGGCGTAAAAGGATGACCATGATACCGACAACAGAACGGCCGGCCGGCCTTGCCGCCATCGACCGTGAGATGGCGCGCCAGAATGCGGACGCGCTCGCCTCCTATGAGCAGGCATTGGCGATTGCCGAAAAAATCGCCGCATCGCTGAAGCGCACGGGCCGCCTGCTGCTGCTCGGCATGGGCGGTTCGCACGCGGTCGGCCGCGCGGTCGAGCCGCTTTACCGGGCGCATGGCATCGACGCCATCGCCCTGCCTTTGTCGGAACAGCTTGGCCAGCCGCTGCCGCTCGAAGGCCGCACGGTGCTGATAACCTCGCAGTCGGGCGAAAGCGCCGAGGTGGTGCGCTGGTTCTCCGAAGCGGGCGGCGTGCTCGACATTTTCGGGCTGACACTGGAAGAAAATTCGTTTCTCGGGC
>DASYCS010000353.1:0-5094 GCA_036500025.1 Mesorhizobium sp.
GAACTACGGCGCGCGCGCCGGCTGCACCGATGTCAGCCTCGACATCTGGCCGGGCGAGGTGCTGGCGGTGGTGGGCGAATCCGGTTCCGGCAAGACGACCTTGCTCAACTGCGTCTCCACCCGGCTGGAGCCTACCGCCGGCTCCATCCGCTACCGAATGCGCGACGGCGAACTGCGCGATCTTACCCGCATGGGCGAGGCCGAGCGCCGCCATCTCCTGCGCACCGACTGGGGCTTCGTACACCAGAACCCGGCGGATGGCCTGCGCATGACGGTATCGGCGGGCGCCAATGTCGGCGAGCGGCTGATGGCCATCGGCGCGCGTCACTACGGCAATATCCGCGCCACGGCCACCGACTGGCTCGGCCGCGTCGAGATCGACGCCGGGCGCATCGACGACCAGCCGCGCGCCTTCTCCGGCGGGATGCGCCAGCGTTTGCAGATCGCGCGCAATCTCGTCACCGCGCCGCGCCTCGTCTTCATGGACGAGCCGACCGGCGGGCTGGACGTTTCGGTGCAGGCGCGGCTGCTCGACCTGCTGCGCGGCCTGGTCAGCGACCTCAACCTCGCCGTGGTCATCGTCACCCACGATCTCGCCGTGGCGCGGCTTTTGTCGCACCGCATGATGGTGATGAAGGACGGCCGCGTCATCGAGCATGGGCTGACCGACCGCGTGCTGGACGATCCGCAGGCGCCCTACACCCAGCTTCTTGTTTCCTCGATCCTGCAAGTCTGAGGCCGCCATGTCGCCCATGCTGACCGTTTCCGGACTGACCAAGACATTCACCATGCACCTGCGCGGCGGCATCGAGCTGCCGGTCATCGAAGGCGCGGCCTTCGCTCTCCATTCCGGCACCTGCGCGGTGCTGGGCGGCCCTTCGGGCGCCGGCAAGAGTTCGATCCTGAAGATACTCTACGGCAATTACGGCGCCAGCGCCGGCAAGATCCTGGTGCGCCACGGAGACCGCGAGATCGACCTGGTCGCCGCCGGCGCGCGCATGGTGCTGGAACTGCGCCGCGACACCATCGGCTATGTCAGCCAGTTCCTGCGCGTGGTGCCGCGCGTCAGCGCGCTGGACATCGTCGCCGAGCCGCTGGTCGAGCGCGGCGGCGACAGGCAAAAGGCTGCGCTGCGCGCGGGCGAACTCCTGTCGCGGCTCAATTTGCCGGAGCGGCTGTGGGGCCTGCCGCCGGCGACGTTTTCGGGCGGCGAACAGCAGCGCGTCAACATCGCGCGCGGCTTCATCACCGGCCACCCCATTCTTCTGCTGGACGAGCCGACGGCCTCGCTCGACGCCGCCAACCGGGCGGTGGTGGTGGAGATGATCGCCGAAAAGAAGAAAGCGGGCGCCGCCCTGCTCGGCATCTTCCACGACGCCGAAGTGCGCGCCGCCGTTGCCGATGTCGTCATCGACGTCACCGGTTTTTCCACATCCAGAAAGGCGGCGTGACCATGACCCGGCTGTCCGAGACCCCCCTTGTCCACCCGACCGCACGGGTCGAGAACTGCCAGCTCGGCCGCTATACGGAAGTGGCCGAGGGCGGCCGCCTGACGGAGACGGAACTGGGCGACTATTCCTATGTGATGGAAGATTGCCGCAGCTGGTGCGTCACCATCGGCAAGTTCGCCAACATCGCCGCGTCGGTGCGCATCAACGCCACCCATCATCCGATGTCGCGCGCGACGCTGCACCACATCACCTACCGCGCCTCCGATTATTTCGAAGATGCCGAGCATGAGGCCGACTTCTTCGCCGCGCGACGCGCAAAGCGCGTCTTCATCGGCCACGACACCTGGATCGGCCATGGCGTCACCATCCTGCCCGGCGTGCGGATCGGCAATGGCGCCGTGGTCGGCGCGGGCGCGGTGGTGACCAAGGACGTCGCGCCCTACACGGTGGTCGGCGGCGTGCCGGCGCGCCTCATCCGCCAGCGTTTCGCGCCCGCCATCGGCGAGCGCATGGATGCGCTGGCCTGGTGGCACTGGCCGCATGAGCGCCTGCGCGCCGCGCTGGACGATTTCCGCGATCTCGACGCCGAAGCCTTCCTGGCGCGCCATGAAAAGGCCCGTCGCGCTTCGGCTGTGGATCGTCACGAAACAGACATGCAACCGACACCTGCGCTTCACGCGGCAAGGCTAGGCCTATGAACGCACCACGCAGGATCGCGATGCCGCCCGCCCCAGCCGCGAAAGCAGCAACGGCGGCCGCTGCCTGCCGCCCGGCCGGTTTCTCGAACGCATCGCTAATCTCTGAGGATGCACGGCCATTTTCTAACCGCATGGAAGGAGCGACGCCATGACCGCCATCTCCATTCGCAGCCTGTCGAAGAACTTCGGCAAGAAACGCGCCCTCGACAATGTCAGCCTCGAAATCCAGCGCGGCGAAATGGTCGCGCTGATCGGTGCTTCCGGTTCCGGCAAGAGCACCTTGCTGCGCCACATATGCGGCCTCGAAATCGGCCAGGCGGGCCAGAGCACCGTCGAGGTGATGGGCAGCCCGATCCAGAACAATGGCCGCCTTTCGGGGCGCGCCCGTCAAATGCGCCGCAATATCGGCGTCGTCTTCCAGCAGTTCAACCTGGTTAACCGGCTGTCGGTGCTGTCCAACGTGCTGCTCGGCAATCTTGGCCACATACCGGCCTGGCGCGGCACGCTTGGCCTGTTCAGCAGGCAGGAAAAGCACGCGGCGCGTGAAGCGCTCGCCCGCGTCGGCATTCCCGAAGTCGCCTGGCAGCGGGCCTCGACGCTCTCCGGCGGCCAGCAGCAGCGCGCCGCCATCGCCCGCACGCTGATCCAGCGTTCCAACATATTGCTGGCCGACGAGCCGATCGCCTCGCTGGACCCCTCCTCTGCCCGGCGCGTGATGGAGATTCTCGCCGCCGTCAACCGCGACGAGCAGATCACCTGCGTGGTGTCGCTGCACCAGGTCGAATATGCGCGCCGCTATTGCCCGCGCACGGTGGCTCTTCGCGATGGCCGCATCGTCTTCGACGGGCCGTCCACCGACCTTACCAACCAGATGCTCGTCGAGCTTTACGGCGACAATTCCGAAGAACTGATTTTGCCGGATGCACCCCCGCAGCCGTCGAAACCGAAGCGCGCCTCCGAACCGGACCGCGTTGCGGCCTTCGCCTAACCAACCAAACCAATCAACAGGGAAGCTTGTTATGAACGCATTTCTGAAAGGCGTGGCAGCCGCCGCCTTTGCCATGACGCTGTCTGGCACGGCGCTTGCCGAAGAGATCAATTTCGGCATCATCTCCACCGAATCCCAGCAGGCGCTGAAGCCCAAATGGGAGCCGCTGCTGGCGGAACTTTCCAAGCAGACCGGCCTCGACATCAAGCCGTTCTTCGCTTCCGACTATGCCGGCGTCATCGAAGGCATGCGCTTCGGCAAAGTGCAGCTTGCCTGGTACGGCAACAAGGCCGCCATGGAAGCCGTCGACCGCGCCGACGGCGAAATCTTCGTCCAGAGCGTCTCGTCCACCGGCGATCCCGGCTATTGGTCGCTGATCCTCGTGCCCAAGGACAGCAAGCTGACCTCGCTCGACGACCTGCTGACATGCGACAAGACGCTGAATTTCGGCCTCGGCGATCCGAACTCGACCTCGGGCTATCTCGTTCCGATGACCTTCATCTTCGGCGCGCGCCACATCGATCCGAAGAACTGCTTCAAGAACCTCACCAACGCCAACCATGAGACGAACGCCATGGCGGTCGCCAACGGCCAGGTCGATGCGGCCGCCAACAACACCGAAAACCTGGCGCTGATCGAGAAGAACCAGCCGGAAGCCTTCAAGAACATCAAGGTTCTGTGGAAGTCGCCGCTGATCCCGTCCGATCCGCTGGTCTGGCGCAAGGACCTGCCCGATGCGGACAAGGCCAAGATCAAGGAATTCTTCCTGACCTACGGCACCGACAAGTCGAAGGGTGACGCCGCCAAGGAAAAGGCCGTGCTGGCCGGTCTCGCCTGGGCTCCGTTCGTGGCTTCCACCAACGATCAGCTGCTGCCGGTCCGCGTCATGGAATTGAGCAAGTCGATCTCGCTGCTTGAATCCGACGCCTCGCTCTCCGACGCCGACAAGAAGGCGCAGATCGAGAAACTGGAAGCCGAAAAGGCCGGCTACGAGCAGAAGCTCAAGGCCAACCAGAGCTGATCCAGCCGGCCCGGCCGTTTCCCTATCCATACACTCCCTTTGCCGGCCGCCTCGACCAGGCGGCCGGTTCCACCAGCCGAGATGCAACGATGAGCCAGACGACCGAAATAAGCCGCGTCGCGCCTGTCCGCGTCGATGTCGAGCGTGACTGGGCAAGAAGCGCGTGGACCACCGCGACCTGGGTTATTCTGCTGGTGCTTCTGGTGTGGAGCTGGGCGCCGGCGGAAATGTCGCGCGCGGTCTATCTCTACACCGACGGCGGCAATATGGCGAAGTATCTCAAGGGGTTCGCCCACCCGGACTTCTCCGACTGGTCCTATTATGTCGGGGAAATGGTCGTCACCTTGCAGATCGCGCTGTGGGGCACTTTCCTGGCGGCGGTATTCGCGGTTCCGTTTTCCATCCTGTCGGCGCGCAACATCGCGCCCTGGTACATCGTCCAGCCGGTTCGCCGCGTCATGGACGCCTGCCGCTCCATCCATGAACTGGTCTTTGCGGTGCTGTTCGTCGTCGCGGTCGGGCTTGGCCCGTTCGCCGGCGTCATGGCGCTGTTCGTCCACACCACCGGCATTCTGGCCAAGCTGTTTTCCGAGGCGGTCGAGGCCATCGATGCCCGCCCCGTCGAGGCGATCCGCGCCACCGGCGCTTCCAGGCTTCAGGAAGTGGTCTTCGGCGTCGTGCCGCAGGTCATGCCGCTATGGCTGTCCTTTGTGCTTTACCGGTTCGAATCCAACGTGCGCAGCGCCACCGTGCTTGGCGTCATCGGGGCCGGCGGCATCGGCCAGGTGCTGTTTGAATCCGTCCGCGGCTTCTACTATCCGCAAGCCTCGGCCATGCTCATCATCATGCTGGTGACGGTTTCGCTGATCGACGTCCTGTCGCAGCAGATGCGCAAGCTGTTCCTGTGATGCGCTACGCGGTCTATTTCACGCCGGC
>DASYCS010000354.1:0-3108 GCA_036500025.1 Mesorhizobium sp.
CGCGTTCCAGAAGCCGGCAGACCAGCGCGGGTCGCCAAACAGCGTGCGGAAATTGTCGAAGCCGACGAATACCTGCGACTGGTCGACATTGCGAAACAGCGAGAATTGCAGCGTGCCGGCCAGCGGCAGGATCATGATCGCCGTATAGACCAGGACCGCCGGCGCCAGGAACACGGCGATATGCCAGCGGATATGGTTTCGCATCC
Organism: Mesorhizobium sp.; assembly: GCA_036500025.1. Lineage (GTDB taxonomy): Bacteria > Pseudomonadota > Alphaproteobacteria > Rhizobiales > Rhizobiaceae > Mesorhizobium. Next base: position 207 of record DASYCS010000354.1, read on the forward strand.
TCAAGCCTTTGCTTCACGGATTTCGACGACAAAATCTGTGACGTCGAGAATCGAACTGGGTATACACACTTCACTAATTTTATCGGCCGATTTATTGCCACGGGAATAGCGCCACAACTCGAAGCTCGTACCACGCAGCTTGGTAAAGGTACTTCGCCCCCTCCTAACTGCATCATAGTTCGTATTGCCGGAATTTATCGGGCTGATTTCAATCTTTTCGAAGTAGGCATCGGCAAGCCGTTTGGTGTCGATCACTAGAACATCCTTAGACAGGCTGCTGTTCGAGCGGGAATTCGCCAATCGGCTCAGCTGCTTTTGGTCCACAAAGAAGAAAACCCTACTATTAAGCATTTCAAGCCAATCGCCTGACGTCAGCCCATCGTCGAGGATCGACTGTAATTTCAATTCGCTGAGGGGCTCATTGTTACTCACTACAATCACGCCATTATCTGGGTGATGCAGGGTGACATCAGTCTTGCGGCGACATCTGGTAAGTTCAAGGCGATAACCAGCTTCAACTTCCCAGCGATCCAGAATATCGCTGGTTGTGAGCAGCCCCCTGGCAAGAATGTGCTTTGCCGCACCGGCGGAGGTGATGTGGTATAAAACCGGGTGCTTTTTGGCCAATTCTTGAGGTGTCATCCATTAACGCCGCGCGAGAGGTGCCCTGCCGGTTTTGGGCAGGGCAACTCATTTCCTACTTGGCCGGCTTGTACCAGCTGTCCAGGCCGTCTTGCAGCTTCTTGGCGGCGGCTTCCGGGGTTTCGGTGCCGTTGATCACATTGGCCGAGGCAACCCAGGTCTCGTTTTCGAGGTTAGGCGTGCCGCGCGACAGGATCTGGTAGGTCGAGCGCATGGTTGGCTCGCAGCTCTGGCGCCAGCTCAGGAATTCCTTCGCCAGCGGGTCCTTCAACTCGACCGTCTCGCTGGTGAGCGGGAAGAAGCCAGGCAGCGCGTTGCCGTAGATTTCGGCGAAGTCCTTCGAAGCCACCCACGACAGGAACTTCCTGGCTTCTTCGGGATGCGCCGACTTGGCGTTGACGCCGATGGCGTGGTCAGGCTGGTCGGAAAGGTAGCACTTGTCGCCTTCCTTGGGCAGCGGCGGCGGGAAAGCGCCCATCTTGAACTGCGCCTGCGTGTTGAACACGGAGATTTCCCATGAGCCGGCGGGGTAGATCGCGGCGCGGCCGAGCGTGAACAGGTTCTGGCTGTCGGGATAGGCCTGCGCCTGGAAGCCGTCGCCCATGAACGGACCCCACTTGGCCAGTTCCGTGAAGGGCGCGACCCAATCGGCGTCGGTCAGCTTCTGCTTGCCGCCGATCAGCGCCTTGCGGCCTTCCTCGCCATGCCAGTAGCTGGGGCCGATGTTCTGGTAAGCCATGGTGGCGGCTTCCCACTGGTCCTTGGTGCCCATGGCGAGCGGAATGAACGTGCCGTCGTCCTTGATCTTCTGAAGGTCGGCGTAGAACTCGTCATTCGTCTTCGGCGGCGTGATGCCGAGCTTGTCGAAGGCGTCCTTGTTGTAGATGAAGCCATGGATGACGGATGCCATCGGCACGCAGAACGTCGCCTTGCCGTCGTCGGTCTGCCACGCCGCCTTGGCGACGTCGGAGAAGTTCTTCATGCCGTCAACATCGTCGACCGCGCTGAGATAGCCCTTGTTGTAGAGGTCGAGCGAAGCGTCGAAGGGGCGGCAGGTGATCAGGTCACCGGCGGAGCCTGCGGCGAGCTTGGCGTTGAGCGCCGCGTTATATTCGGTCGGCGCGGCTGCGGCGAACACCACCTTGATGCCGGGATTGGCCTTCTCGAAGGCCGGGATGATCTGCGTCTGCCAGATCTGCGTATCGTCGTTGCGCCAGCTTTCAATGGTCAGCGTCACGTCTTCGGCGAAAGCCGCGGCGCTGGAACCCAGAATGCTGGACCCCAGCAGAAGCGCCGTCAATAATTTGCGTTGCATGTTCATTCTCCCTGTTGACCTTTATCAGGTTCGGTTTTGATGAGAACGGCGGTTTTCTACCGCCTGCTCCCCTCGATGACGGAAAGGGCCGGCCGCAGCCTTTGGCCGGTCCCCTCCAGTATTTCTTGCGCGGCCTCGGTACTGTCGGCCCCGGCGGCAAGCAGGATCGCCACCTTCACCACGCCGCCGCTTCGGTCCAGCAACTGCGCCGCCTCGGCCCGGTCGCGCCCGCTTATGGCGGAAACGATACGCGCCGCGCGGTCGCGCAGCTTGATGTTATCGGCATAGAGATTGACCATATAGCCGTCATGGACATGGCCAAGATGGATGGCCGCCAGCGTCGACAGCATGTTGAGGGCGATCTTCTGCGCCGTGCCGGCGCCCATGCGCGTCGAGCCGGCGATCACTTCCGGAGGCGTCTCAAGCAGGATGGCGGCGTCGGCGAGGTTCAGCAGCGACGTGCCGCGATTATTGGCGATGGCGATGGTGGCGGCACCTCGGCGCTTGGCTTCTTCCAGCGCCCGCACCGCGTAGGGCGTCGTCCCGCTGGCCGAAACGGCAATCAGGCAGTCGCCGGGGCCAAGCGCGGCATCCGCGACGGCCTTCGTGGCCTCTTGCGTATCGTCTTCCGGTCCGCCGGCCAATGTCCTGAAGGCCTCGTCGCCGCCGGCGATCAAAATGGCGATGCGGTCTCGCGAAATGCCGAAAGTGCCCGGTAATTCCAGCGCATCGGCCAGCGCCATCAGGCCTGAACTGCCAGCCGCCGCATAGGCAAGCTTGCCGCCGCGCTTCAGCCTTTCGGCCACGATCTCGGCGGCGGCGGCGATGGCTGGAATGGCGTTGCGCACGGCGCAAGCCGCTTCTACCTGCGCGTTGACCAGGGAAGCAAGGATAGCGTCCGGAGCCTGGACGTCCAGGCCCTTCGCCTCATGGTGCAGCGCTTCG
>DASYCS010000355.1:0-3591 GCA_036500025.1 Mesorhizobium sp.
TCGACGCATTGCTTGACGAGCGCAAGAGGCTTGAGCGGGAACTGAATGAGGCTCGCAAGAAGCTGGCGCTCGGCGGCGGTTCGTCCACCGACAGCGTCGGCGAAAGCGAAACCGTCGCTGGCGTGGGCTTCATGGGCAAGGCCGTCAGCGGCATTTCGCCGAAAGATCTGAAGCCGCTGGCCGATGCTGGCAAACAGGCGCTGGGTTCCGGCGTCGTCGTATTTGTCGGCGCCGGCGAGGACAACAAGGCAAGCGTCGTCGTCGCGGTCACCGACGATCTGGTCGGGCGCTTCAGCGCGGTCGAACTGGTGCGGGTCGCATCCGCGGCGCTCGGCGGTCAGGGCGGCGGCGGCCGTCCCGACATGGCGCAGGCCGGCGGGCCGGACGCCTCGAAAGCCGGCGAGGCGATCGCCGCGGTCAAGGCAGCCCTTCAGGCCGCCTGAACCGAAGCTTTGGAGCATTTCCAGCAGTTTTTCGCCCGGAAATGCAGCCAAAACAAAGAGATAGAGCGGTTTTGTCGATTGGATAAAACCAGAACCGCTTTAGAAATAAACAAAAGCCGGCGTAACGGCGAGGACGCTTATGCCATCGCCTTCTGCAAATTCTCGTCGATCTTGTCGAGGAAGCCGGCGGTGGAAAGCCACGGTTGGTCGGGGCCGATCAGCAACGACAAATCCTTGGTCATGAAGCCGCTTTCGACCGTCTGGATGCAGACCTTTTCCAGCGTGGCGGAGAAGCGCGCCAGCTCTGCGTTGTCATCCAGCTTGGCGCGATGCGCCAGGCCTCGCGTCCAGGCGAAGATCGAGGCGATGGAGTTGGTGGAGGTCTCCTGGCCCTTCTGATGCTGGCGGTAGTGGCGGGTGACGGTGCCGTGCGCGGCCTCCGCTTCCACCGTCTTGCCGTCCGGCGTCATCAGCACCGAGGTCATCAGGCCGAGCGAGCCGAAGCCCTGCGCAACCGTGTCGGACTGCACGTCGCCGTCGTAATTCTTGCAGGCCCAGACATAGCCGCCCGACCATTTCAGGCTGGAAGCCACCATGTCGTCGATCAGGCGATGTTCGTAGGTGATCTTCTTTTCCTTGAACGCATCGGCGAATTCCTGCTCGAACACTTCCTGGAACAGGTCCTTGAAGCGGCCGTCATAGGCTTTCAGGATGGTGTTCTTGGTCGAAAGATAGACCGGGTAACCGCGCAGCAGGCCATAATTCAGCGAGGCGCGGGCGAATTCGCGGATCGAATCGTCAAGGTTGTACATGGCCATGGCGACGCCGGCGCCGGGCGCATCGTAAACGTCATGTTCGATGACCTTGCCGTCCTCGCCGACGAACTTGATCGAAAGCTTGCCCTTGCCCGGATAGCGGAAGTCGGTGGCCTTGTACTGGTCGCCGAAGGCGTGGCGGCCGACGATGATCGGCTTCGTCCAGCCCGGCACCAGGCGTGGCACGTTCTTCATGATGATCGGCTCGCGGAAGATGGTGCCGCCGAGAATGTTGCGGATGGTGCCGTTGGGCGACTTCCACATCTTCTTGAGCTTGAATTCCTCGACACGCTGCTCGTCGGGGGTGATGGTGGCGCATTTCACGCCGACGCCGTGCTTCTGGATGGCGTGGGCGGCGTCGATGGTCACCTGATCGTTGGTGGCGTCGCGGTGCTCGACGCCGAGATCGTAATAATCGAGGTTGATGTCGAGATAGGGGTGGATAAGCTTGTCCTTGATGAACTGCCAGATGATGCGGGTCATCTCGTCGCCGTCGAGTTCGACGACCGGGTTCGCCACCTTTATCTTCGCCATGGAAAAATTGCCTCGCTGCTAAGGATCGAACGGCCTGCCAGCATGGCTTCGGCCGGGATGCGGCCCCTATACCAAAGCCCTTCGGGCTGCGCAAACGTTGACGGCGGTTTGGCCGGCGCGATGAAAGCAAATGAACATCGGCATCCGGCTTTGCGAATGCTTCATTTTCCGGGCTGAATATGTCACGACGCCGAAATGCCACAAAAACTGTTTCATTGAGCATCATGTCTGATACCAAGATAAAGCCATCGCCCAACCGTATTGGCCCGGCGATCATCCTTGTCGAACCGCAGCTTGGCGAGAATATCGGCATGGTCGCCCGCGCCATGGCCAATTTCGGCCTGGCCGAACTTCGCCTCGTCAACCCGCGCGACGGCTGGCCCAGCGAAAAGGCGCGCGCTGCCGCCAGCAATGCCGATCATGTGATCGACGCGACGGTGGTTTTCGACGACCTCGCCTCGGCGGTTGCCGATCTCAATTTCGTTTTCGCCACCACGGCGCGCCAGCGCGACGGCTTCAAGGAAGTGCGCGGTCCGGTCGAGGCGGGCAGGTCGCTGCGGGCGCGTGGCCTGTCCGGGCAACGCACCGGCATCCTGTTCGGGCGCGAGCGGTTCGGGCTTTATAACGAGGAAGTGGCGCTTGCAGACGAGATCGTCACCTTTCCGGTCGATCCGGGCTTTGCCTCGCTCAACATCGCGCAGGCGGTGCTGTTGATGTCTTATGAATGGATGAAATCCGGGCTGGAGCAGGAAACGGCGACGAATTTCTCCGCTCCCGTCATGAAGCCGTCCAGCAAGGAGCAATTGCACGGCCTGTTCGCCCACCTTGAAGCGGCGCTCGATGCGCGCGGCTATTTCAGGCCGCTGCCCAAGAAGCCCAAGATGGTGGACAATCTGCGCTCGGTGCTGACGCGTCCGGGCTTTGCCGAAGCCGAACTCAAGGTGTTGCGCGGCGTGGTCGCCTCGCTCGACTATTTTTCGCCCAAGGAACCACGCGGCGCCGGCTATCCCAAACGTAAGGAAGAGGTCGACCGGCGCATGCGCAAGGGCGGCGGCGGCAAGGCGGCGTCGCCGGCTGGCGAGGACGCCGACAATGACTGACCGGCCCATCCTGCTGTTTGATTCCGGCATTGGCGGCCTGACGGTGCTGCGCGAGGCGCGCGTGCTGATGCCGGAGCGGCGCTTCGTCTATGTCGCCGATGACGCCGCCTTTCCCTATGGCGACTGGGAGGAGGATGCGCTGCGCCAGCGCATCGTCAAGCTGGTTGGCGAACTGATCGCCAGACACGATCCCGAGCTTTTCGTCATTCCCTGCAACACGGCGTCGACGCTGGTGCTGTCCGATGTGCGGGAGGCCTATCCCGACACGCCGTTCGTCGGCACGGTGCCGGCCATCAAGCCGGCGGCTGAACGCACGCGATCCGGCCTGGTTTCGGTGCTGGCGACGCCGGGCACGGTCAAGCGCCAATATACGCGCGATCTCATCACCCAATGGGCCGCCAAGTGCCACGTTCGCCTCGTCGGCAGCCAGTGTCTGGCGCGGCTTGCCGAAAATTATGTTCGCGAGGGGTTCGTCGACGAAGAAGCCGTGCGCCGCGAGATCGAGCCTTGCTTCATCGAGCAGGATGGCCGGCGCACCGACATTGTCGTGCTGGCCTGCACGCATTATCCGTTCCTGGTCAACCGCATGCGCAAGACTGCGCCGTGGCCGGTCGATTGGCTGGACCCGGCCGAAGCGATCGCCCGGCGTGCCCTGTCGCTGCTTGGCGGTCGCGGCAGCGGGGACGGCGTGCATGAGGG
>DASYCS010000356.1:0-8096 GCA_036500025.1 Mesorhizobium sp.
TGACCATATCGGTCGCCGCAACCTGCCTGGCGCTGTTGACGCTGATGTATATGCGCAGCATCGTGGTCCACAATTTGAAATCCGCAGCTGCCGCTGAAGCCGAGAAAACCACGTTCCTCACCACCGATATGCTGACCGGCGCGATGACACGGCGCTATTTCCTCGAAGCGCTGCAAGAGCGGCTGGACAAAAAGGCCGATACGGCGCTGATCCTGCTCGATCTCGACCATTTCAAGCAGCTCAATGATACGTTCGGCCACCAGTTCGGCGACCTTGCCCTCTCGCAGCTTGTAGCCACGGCGCGGCAGGTATTCGACGACGGCACGATGGGCAGGCTGGGCGGCGACGAGTTCGGCATTTTCGTCGAGCACGCCGACGAGATGACCATCCTGCGCGACCTGCGCAGATTGCTGAAGACGCTCCAGGCCGGAAAGCCCTATGAGGGCAAAATCATCCCGCTCAGTTTCTCGGCCGGCGTGGCGCTGGCCCCGAAACACGGTTCCCGTTCGTCGGACCTGATGCTGCTGGCCGACCTTGCGCTCTACGAAAGCAAGGCCAAGGGCCGCGGGCGCGCCACTTTGTTCAACGAGGAAATGCAGTCCGACCAGCGCTACCGCCGCCTTGTCGAGCGGGAGTTGCGGGCCGCCGTATATTTGAACGAACTGGTGCTGCACTATCAGCCCATCGTCAACGCCGATGGCTCGACCTATGCGCTGGAGGGGCTTATCCGCTGGCGGCATTCGGTGCGCGGCATTATATCGCCGGCCGAGTTCATCCCCATCGCCGAACGCTCGACGCTGATCGACATGGTCGGCGAATGGGTGTTCAAGCGCGCCTGCGCCGACATCGTCCGCTTCCCCGGCAAGCGCATCAGCATCAACGTCTCGGGCGAACAGCTGAAACGCGATGCCGTGGTGACCATGTTCGAGCGGCTGCTGCGCGAAACCGGGCGCTCGGCATCGCAGTTCGTCCTCGAAATTACCGAGACCGTGGCCACAGCGGCTTCGCCGGAAATACTGAAGCGGCTGGAAACGTTGCGCGACCTCGGCTTTCGCATCGCGCTTGACGATTTCGGCACCGGCCATTGCGGCTTCAACTATTTGAAGACCTTCCCGATCGACAGCATCAAGATCGACCGCAGCTACATCAACAGCCTTGCCACCGACCGCGTCGCGCAGGTTTTCGTTTCGGCGCTGGCGCAGATTGCGCGGGTGCAGGATGTCACCATCGTCGCCGAGGGCGTGGAGACGGCGGAGGAGTTTGCCCTGGCCAGAGCCGCCGGCTGCACCCGCTTCCAGGGCTACTATATCAGCCGCCCGGCCCCGCACGAGCAATTGCGCAGGCTGGACTTCAACCTTGAGCCGAAATTACCCCTTTCGGCATGACTGGCCGCCGTGGCTTATTTCCCTTGCCCTCCCCGTAAACAAGTGTGACGATAGCCGTAAGGCAGGGAATAAAATCTCGCGACGGTCGAACGGGCCGGCCGCCGCTCCTTGGGGTTAACGCCCGAGCGGAGGTCAGTCATGGAGTATCGCGCCGGAGGAAGACGCTCGGGGCCGAAATGCATCGCCATTGTCGGTCCCTTTTCAAGCGGCAAGACCACCCTTCTCGAGGCCATCCTCGCCCGCACCGGCGCAATTGCCCGCCAGAATCCGGTTGCTTCCGGCAATACCGTATCCGACCACTCGGCCGAAGCCCGCGCCCACGCCATGAGCGTAGAGGCCAGTTTCGCTACCACCGAATTCATGGGCGACAGCCTGACCTTTGTCGACTGTCCCGGATCGGTCGAGTTCTCGTTCGAAGCAGACCCCGTGCTCGCCGCCTGCGACCTCGCCGTGGTCGTTGCCGAGGCGGACGAGAAAAAGATCCCCGCACTTCAACTCATCATGCGCAAGCTTGACGGTCTGAAAGTGCCGCGCATCCTGTTTCTCAATAAGGTCGACAAGGCCGTTGCCGGCGTGCGCGATACGCTGAAAATGCTGCAACCGGCAAGCGCCGCGCCGCTGCTGCTGCGGCAGGTGCCGTTGCGCAAGGATGGCGTCGTCATTGGATCGATCGATCTGGCGCTGGAGCGCGCCTACATCTACCGCGAATATGCGGCAAGCGAGATCGCCGAAATTCCGGGCGACGACAAGGCGCGTGAACTGGAGGCGCGCTTCTCGATGCTGGAAACGCTGGCCGACCATGACGACGAGTTGATGGAACAGTTGCTGGAAGAGATTGAGCCTGCCAAAGACAAGATTTTCGACGACCTTTCCGCCGACCTGCGTGACGGCGCGATAACGCCGGTGCTGATTGGCGCGGCCGAGAAGGGAAACGGCGTGCTGCGCCTGCTGAAGACGATCCGCCACGATGCGCCCGATGTGGAAACGACCCGCCAGCGCCTTGGCGCGCCCGATGGCAACGCAATGGTCGCACAGGTGATGAAGACCATCCACACCCCGCATACGGGCAAACTTTCTGTTGCGCGCATCCTGTCTGGGGAAATCGCCGACGGCGCCGAATTGGCCCTGCCCGACGGCAGTTCGGCAAGAGTATCCGGCATCTATAAAATGTTCGGCAAGGATCAGGCGAAACTGCCCTCCGCCAGGGCCGGCGACACGGTGGCGCTCGGCAAGCTGGAAGGCGCGCGGACCGGCCAGACACTGACAACGGCCAAGGGCGGCATCGCCGCGCTGATCGAACTTGCGCCGCCGCAGCCGGTATTTGCCTTTGCGCTGCGCCCCAAGGAGCGCAAGGACGATGTGAAAATGTCGGCCGCCATCCAGCGCCTCGCCGAGGAAGACCCCTCGCTCAGCCTGCACCACAACCAGGATTCCGCCGAAACGGTTCTTTCCGGTCACGGCGAAATGCATCTGCGCGTGGTGCGCGAACGGCTGGAGGGTCGCAATCAGATTGCGGTCGAAGGCTTTCAGCCCGCCATTGCCTACCGCGAAACGATCCGCAAGTCGGTGCAGCAGCGCGGACGCCACAAGAAGCAGTCCGGCGGTCACGGCCAGTTCGGCGACGTGTTGATGGAGATCAAGCCGCTGCCGCGCGGCTCCGGCTTTCAGTTCACCGACACGATCACCGGCGGCGCGGTGCCCAGGACCTATATCCAGTCGGTGGAAACCGGCATTCGCGATTATCTGAAATCCGGCCCGCTCGGTTTTCCGGTCGCCGATGTCGCCGTCAACCTTTCCGATGGTTCCTATCACGCGATCGATTCCTCCGACATGGCTTTCCAGATGGCGGCGAAGCTCGCCATGAAGGAAGGCATGGCGCAATGCTCGCCGGTGCTGCTCGAACCGGTGATGAAGGTCGAGATATTCACGCCTTCGGAAGCCACCGCCAGGATCATCGCGCTGGTCCCGCAACGGCGCGGGCAAATCCTCGGCTACGACGCGCGCGCCGGCTGGGATGGCTGGGACGTGGTGGAAGCGACGATGCCGCAAGCCGAGATCGGCGACCTGATCATCGAATTGCGCTCGGCGACCGCTGGCGTGGCGACATATCGCTCATCCTTCGACCATATGGCCGAACTGACCGGCAGGCTTGCCGACGAGGCACTGAACACCAGTGGCAAAGCTGCCTGACCGCTAAAGCCGCCGCCTGGAATGGTTGAAATAAGACGGCGCCCGAACTGATCGGACGCCGTCTGTCTGCGGACCGCTTCCCGCGGGAGGTAAACGGCAGGTCCGCCGCACGATCACGCCGGCGCATCACCCGCCGGCGACGGAAAAAGGCTGGACGCGACCGCTGCCTGAGCCCGAACCCTTCGAGGGATGCCCCCATCTCCCGAAGGACTCATGCCGCGTCCTATTGTCTGACTAATACAAACTTCGCGCAGGCTAAACGTTACGCGGGTTACACGTCACCGTTACGCCGGCCGAAACCGCTTCTGCCGGCGAAAATGTCCGAAATTTTTCGGCGATGAACGGGAATTTTTGGCAACAAAAAAGCCGGATCGAGAGATCCGGCTGAGTTGAATGGAAGCGCCCGTTAGGGCTAAACCTCCAGAGGGGAACACTCGAGGACGCTAATGGGAGGAGAACGCGTCCAGGAGATGCGTTATATATCGCCATACACTGCCCAATATTCAAGCACCTATTTTGCAACGCACGCATGCAAAAAGGGATTGTCTGTGGTCCAATTGCCAATTGGTGACCATAGGACCAGATATGGCTGAAAACCGATGAAACTGGCGGTTTTCATGCAAGGTCGGCCGCCTTCCGGCTATCGGCGCCCTGTTCCGGTACGCAGAATACCGCGCTGCCGCACCGCCGGCCGCTATCTCAAAACGTCCAGTTGCGCGCCTTGGTGAACATGAAATCGCGAAACACCTTGAGCTTTGCCTGATTCTTCATCGCATCGGGATAGACGAAGAACGTATCGAAGGAAGGCCCTTCGAGTTCGGGCAGGACAGGCACCAGCCCAGACCGGAAATGCGCCATGTAGTCCGGCAGCATGGCGATGCCGACGCCATCCCGCACCGCCCTGCGCACCGACATCAGATCGTTGATCTGCAACGCCGAGCCTCGCTTGAAGCCGGCTGGCCGGCCGATGGTTTCGAGCACGTTTAGCCCCGCGAGATAGGGCGGCACCGGCTCGCCAAAGGTAACGATGCGGTGCTTGTCGAGATCGGCCACCGACTTCGGCACGCCGTGGCGGTCGAGATAGATTTGCGAGGCAAAGACGTGCATGTGCACGGTGAACAGCCGGCGCTGGATAAGGTCGGGCTGCTGCGGCTGACGAAGCCGCACCGCGCAATCGGCCTGGCGCATGGTGAGGTCGAGTTCCTCATTGGTCAAAACCAGCTGAAGCTCTATTTCGGGGTGAAGGTCGAGGAACTCCTTCGAACGCTCGGTCAGCCAGCCGGTCCCCAGGCCCACGGTCGTCGTCACGCGCAGCGTGCCGGAAGGCGTGTCGGTCGTCTCGGTAAGCTGGTTCTTGACGTTTTCCAGTTGCATCAGCACGTCATGCGCTGTGCGGTAGAGCAGTTCGCCCTGCTCGGTCAGCACCAGTCCGCGCGCGTGCCGGTTGAACAGCGGCACGCCGACATCATGCTCCAGCGCGCTGACCTGGCGCGAGATGGCCGACTGCGACAGCCGCAGAACCTCGGCCGCATGCGTGAAGGACCCAGCCTCCGCCGCCGCGTGAAACACGCGAAGCTTGTCCCAATCCAACGCCATGGCTTCCCCTCTTGTTCGGCGTCTCTACGGCAAATCAGGTTTTTGAACGGCTATTCCGCTGCTTCTCTGTGAACCTCTATGCCTGCCAGGTATTTTTCTGCTTCCAGTGCCGCCATGCAGCCGAGACCCGCCGCGGTCACTGCCTGGCGGTAGATATCGTCGGCAACGTCGCCGGCGGCGAAAACGCCCGGCACGTCCGTTCGTGTCGAGCCTGCTTCGGTCCACAGATAACCATTCGGCTTCTGCTTCAGCTTGCCGACGAAAAGTTCGACGGCCGGCGCATGGCCGATGGCGACGAACACGCCATCCACCTTGAGATGGGTTTCCTCGCCGGTCGAAGCGTGCCGAAGCTTCAGCCCTTCCACCGAAGGCGGCAGCGGCGCCGTGCCCGGCCGCCCGGTGACCTCGTCGACGACCGTATCCCAGATGACGCGGACATTGGCCTTGGCAAGCAGCCGCTCGCGCAGGATGCGCTCGGCGCGGAAATCGCTGCGCCGGTGGATGACCGTCACGCTTTTGGCGAGGTTTGACAGATAAAGCGCTTCTTCCACCGCCGAATTGCCGCCACCCACTACCGCGACATCCTTGCCGCGATAGAAGAAGCCATCGCAGATGGCGCAGGCCGATACGCCGAAGCCCTTGAAGGTCTGCTCGGTGGGAATGCCCAGCCACTTCGCCTGCGCGCCGGTGGCGATGATGAGCGCGTCCGCGGTATAAACCGTGCCTGAATCGCCCTTGGCGCGGAACGGCCGCACCTTGAGGTCGACCTCGGTGATGATGTCGTTGACGATCTCGGCGCCGACATGCTCGGCCTGCTTCAGCATCTGCTCCATCAGCCATGGCCCCTGGATCGGCTCGGCAAAACCAGGATAATTTTCCACATCGGCGGTGATCATCAACTGTCCGCCCTGCTGCAACCCAGCCACCAGCACCGGCTTGAGCAAGGCGCGGGCGGCATAGACGGCTGCTGTATAGCCGGCCGGGCCGGAACCGATGATGAGAACTGGCGCGTGCTTGGTATTCATGGACGACCTCTGCGGCAGCCGCGAAGCGCGGCAAAAAAATATATTCAGCTGTTCCTTGCAATGTATGTGCTGCCCGCCGCCCTGCCAAGAAGGCCAGGCGCAGTGTCCCCGGAAAGCTGCGAGCTTCGTAAACGCGACCGATAGCGGTGGAAACGCTCTGGCGCGCGCCCAAAACTCGTTTAAGAAACAGCTATGCAACTGTCCTTCGCATGAAACGAAAGCACGCCATGCCCTTGAAGGCCGAACTCGACGCCATCGACTGGAAGATCCTGCGCGAGCTTCAGGCGGATGGGCGCATGACCAATGTGGAATTGTCGAGCCGGGTCGGCATCTCCGCGCCGCCCTGCCTGCGGCGCGTCAAGCGCCTGGAGGAAACCGGCATCATTCGCGGCTACCGCGCCCTTCTCAACGCGCCGGCGCTGGGCATGGATGTGGTGGCGTTCTGTTTCGTCGGCCTCCACCACCAGGCGGACGCGGAATTGAAGGTCTTTGCCGAGCGCACGCGCGGCTGGCCGATCGTTCGCGACGCCTGGATGGTGTCCGGCGAATCAGACTTCCTGCTTCATTGCGTGGCAAGCGACCTTTCCACCTTCCAGAGCTTCGTCATCGAAGTCCTCACCTCCGCCCCGAACGTCGATACGGTGCGCACCGCGCTCACCATCCGCCAAGTCAAGGACGAAGGCATGGTGGAAATTCCGACCGCGCCGCCCAATCGCTGAGGAAATCACCCTTCGCAGAGCCGCGCTTCGACCACTTCGCACAGATGATGGTAGAGGCACAGGTGGCCCTGCTGGATGATCGGCGTCGAGGCCGAGGGCACGTTGAGCAGGATGTCCGACAGCGACGCCAACTTGCCGCCGGTATCGCCGGTCATGGAAATCACCCTCATGCCCATCATCCGCGCCTGTTCGGCGGCGGCAAGAATGCTTGGCGAATTGCCGCTGGTCGAGATCGCCAGCAGCACCGCGCCCGGCCCGCCATGCGCCTCGACCTGCCGGGAAAACACCGTGTCGAAGCCGTAATCATTGCCCCACGCGGTCAGCACCGCCGCATTGGCCGGCAGCGCGATGACATTATAGGCCTTGCGCTCCTTCAGGAAGCGGCCGACCAGTTCGCCGGCGATATGGATGGCGTCGCTTGCCGAGCCGCCATTGCCGCAGATGAGCAGCGCCTTGCCATGCCGCAACGCCTCGACGACGGCGGCGACGGCGCGCTCCATTTCGCCGGTCAGGTCGCGCGCGACCATTGCCGCGATCGCTTCCGCCGAGCGGGTGAGATAGTCGTTCAGTGCGCTCATGCGGCCTCCGATTGCGCCTTCAATTGTCGTTGCCGCCCTTGGCGCGCAGCTTGCCGATGGTGCCGGTCGTGCTTTTTCCGGCCACCAGATCGATCAGCACGACGCGCCCGCCGGCCTTTTGCACCACGTCCGCGCCGACCACCTTGTCGACCGTATAATCCGCGCCCTTGACCAGAATATCCGGCTTCAACGCCTCGATCAGCTTGAGCGGCGTATCCTCCTCGAACACGATGACGGCGTCGACGGAGGCGAGCGCTGCAAGAACGCAGGCGCGGTCATGCTCGTTGTTGACCGGGCGGCCCTCGCCCTTCAGCCTTCGCACCGAAGCGTCGCTGTTCAGGCCCAGCACCAGCCGGTCGCATTGTGCGCGCGCGCCGTGCAGCAGGCTGACATGACCGGCATGCAATATATCGAAACAGCCATTGGTGAAGCCGACGCTCAGCCCCTCCTGTCGCCAGGCCGCCACCATGCGCATGGCGGCGTCGGCATCGAGAACCGCATCCTTGTGAACGACCGGCCCATGCGAGCGCAAAAGCGCGCCCAGCAATTCCTCGGCGGTGAGCCTCGCGGTGCCGCGCTTGCCCACCACCACGCCGGCCGCCG
>DASYCS010000357.1:0-10480 GCA_036500025.1 Mesorhizobium sp.
GCGCAAAGGCGCGACCTGGCCGAGCAGGGCTATTTCGAGGAACCGTCCGACTATTCGGCCGAGCCTTATATCTACACGCGCGCCTTGATCGAGGACGGCCGCGACAACCGGGTGATGACCGGGCCGATCGACACGCATTGCCCGGTGCATATCCTGCAAGGGCTGGCCGATCCGGACGTTCCGCCCAGCCATGCGCTGAAGCTGGTCGGCCTGCTGCCGTCCGACGACGTGACGCTGTCGCTCATTCCCGGCGGCGACCATCGCCTGTCGCGGCCACAGGACCTCGACATGCTGGTGCGTTCCGTCGATGCGCTGGTGCGGAGGCCCGCATAAATGCGCATTTCCATTCCCGTATCGGCCTTCGTCGCGGCCATTGTCGGTTTTGGCGGCACGCTGGCCATCATCATCGCGGCGGCCGACGCCGTCGGCGCGACGCAACTGCAAACCGCAAGCTGGGTGACGGCGCTCTGCCTGGCGATGGCGGCGGAGACGGCATGGCTTTCATGGCGTACCAAGATGCCGGTCATCACCGCATGGTCGACGCCGGGCGCGGCGCTGATCGCCGCCAGCACCGGATTTTCGATGGGCGAGGCGGTGGGAGCCTTCCTCGTCACCGGCCTGCTTCTGGTCATCACCGGGCTGTTCAAGCCGCTGACGCGCCTGATCGCCAAAATACCAGGCTCGGTGGCATCGGGCATGCTGGCCGGCATCGTCGTCACCTTCGCCATTGGCGCGGTCAAGGCTATCCCGTCCGATCCGTGGCTGATCCTGCCGCTGATCGCCGCCTTCTTCGTCATCCGCCTGTTCAATCCGGCGCTGTCGGTGCTGGCGGTGCTGATCGGCGGCGGCATCGCCGCCTTTCTGACCGGGCGCGTCGGCGGTCTGCCTGCGCCCGAGCTTTCGACGCTGACGCTGATTGCGCCGCAGTTCACGCTTCAGGCCATCATCGGGCTGGCCATTCCGCTCTACCTCGTCACCATGGCCTCGCAGAACCTGTCCGGCCTCGCCGTGCTGAAGGCGGACGGCTATGAACCCGCACCCGGCCCGCTGATCGGCGTTACCGGGCTGGGATCGATATTGACCGCGCCGTTCGGGGCCTCGACCACCAACCTCGCCGCGATCTCGGCGGCGATCTGCACGGGGCCGGACGTGCATCCCGACCCCGGCCAGCGCTGGAAGACAGGGCCGTTCTACGCGCTTGCCTATCTGATCTTCGCCGCGTTTGGCGCTTCCTTGGTGGCGATCTTCGCCGTGCTGCCGCAAAGCCTGATCGTTTTGGTGGCCGGGTTGGCGCTGCTTGCCTCGCTCGCCAATGCGCTGTCCATCGCGCTCAAGGACCCGCAAGAGCGGATGGCGGCGACCATCACCTTTGCCGTCACCGCATCGGGCCTGACCCTGTTCGGCATCGGCTCCGCCTTCTGGGGCCTGATCGGCGGGCTGCTGGTGCTGATGCTCGACCGCGCGAAAAAGAAATAGCGATTCCAGCCCGTTGTCCGGTTTTGGCGGCCGCTGTCTTGAATCGCCGTTTTTGTGTTCCCATCTCGATTCCATGCAGCCACCGTGGCTGCCTCCAACTGAAGGAACGGGAGAAAATGAACACTTCTGCATTGATCCGACCGGCATGGACGCCGGCGACCATTGCGTTGATGGTGGTTGGCTTCATGGTTTTCTGGCCGCTCGGTTTCGCCATGCTCGCCTACATCATCTGGGGCGATCGGCTTGACGGTTTCAAGCGCGACGTGAACCGCGCCACCGACGGCATCTTCGCCGGCTGCCGCCGGGGTTCGGAAAAGGCCGCGCGCTGGGGCAATCGCGGCGGTGCTGCCCGCACCGGCAACGTCGCTTTCGATGACTGGCGCGAAAAAGAGCTTGAGCGCCTGAACGAGGAACGGCGCAAGCTGGACGAGATGCTCGACCAGTTCGACGAATATGCCCGCGAGTTGCGCCGCGCCAAGGACCAGGACGAGTTCGACCGCTTCATGGCCAACCGCAACAAGTCGACCGCGCCGACGACGACCCCGAAGCCGGGCGGCGACTGACCCCCATGTGACGGGAACCTTGGAAACGGCGCTGCGACTGCGGCGCCGTTTCTTTTTTGTTCTTCCTCAATCCCTCGAATCACATATCGTCCAGCCATGTCTTTCGGCTTCTTTCGCACCCTGTCGAAAATTTCAGCGCCGCCCATGGAGGCCCGCGAACACACTGTCGCGGGCCGCACCCTGCCCTTGCGCATCGTGGAGAACGAGCGCGCGCGCCGGCTGACCCTGCGCATCGATGCCGGCGGCCAGGGCTTGCGCATCACCGTGCCGCCCGGCCTGCGGCGCGGCGAGGTCGAGAAATTCCTGCACCGCCATCAGGGCTGGCTGGAACAGCGGCTGGCCAAGGTGCCGGACCGCCCGCAGGTGCGCCCCGGCATAAAAATCCCGTTTCGCGGCGTGCCGCACCTGATCGTGCACGAACCGGGCCGACGCGGCACGGTGACGGTGGACGACGAGGGCGGCGGGCCCAGCCTGGTCGTCCATGGCGAGCGCCTGCATCTGCCGCGCCGCGTCAGTGACTTCCTCAAGCGCGAGGCAAGGCGCGAGATCGAAGCTCTGGTGACCAAGCATACGGCGACGGTTGGCCGCGCCGCCAAGGCGATCCGCCTGCGCGATACTTCAAGCCGCTGGGGTTCATGCACTTCCGACGGCACGCTTTCCTTTTCATGGCGCATCATGATGGCGCCGCCGCCGGTGATAAATTACCTGGTGGCGCACGAAGTGGCGCATCTGAAAGAGATGAACCACGGCCCGAAATTCTGGAAGCTGTGCGAGGAGCTTTGCCCGGACACGGAGCGCTGCAAGGCGTGGCTCAAGCGCAATGGCAGCGCGCTTCAGGCCATCCAGTTCGAGTGAACGGGCGGCTGGCCGCCGCCCGCGCCGGGCTTTCCCGAACTCCTGGCTACGCGCGAAAATGCTTGGAAAGCTTCAGGCCCTGCGCCTGATAATTGGAACCTAGGTCGGTGCCGTAGAGCGCCTTGGGCCGCTCCTTCATATGCTCATAGACCAGCCGCCCGACGATCTGGCCGTGATCCAGAATGAAGGGCACTTCATGGCTGCGCACTTCCAGCACGGCGCGGCTGCCGGTGCCGCCTGCCGCCGAATGGCCGAAGCCCGGATCGAAGAAGCCCGCATAATGAACGCGAAACTCGCCGACAAGCGGATCGAACGGCGTCATTTCGGCAGCGTAGAGCGGCGGCACATGCACCGCCTCGCGGCTGACGAGGATGTAGAACTCGTTGGGATCGAGCACCAGTTCGCCGTCGCGCCTCTTATGAAGCGGCTCCCAGAAATCGATGGCGTCGAAGGCCCCGCGCCGGTCGACATCGACCAGGCCGGTGTGATGCTTGCCGCGATAGCCGACAAGTCCGTTCTCGTCGCCGGCAAGATCGATCGACAGCGCGATGCCGCCGCCCGAAATGTTGGGTGGATCGGTGGCGACCAGCGTTTCGGAGCGGTGCAGCGCTTGCAGTTCCTGTTCCGACAGCAGCGCATTGCCGGTGCGGAAGCGTATCTGCGACAGGCGCGACCCGCCGCGCACGACGATCGGGAAGGTGCGCGGGCTGACTTCCAGATAGAGCGGGCCATGGTAGCCGGCGGCGATCTTGTCGAACTCATGGCCGTTGTCGGTCATGACGCGTGTGAAGATGTCGAGACGGCCGGTCGAGCTTTTCGGGTTGGCGGAGGCGGAAATGTCGCCCGGCAGCGCCAGGCTTTCCATCAGCGGCACGATGTAGACACAGCCGGTTTCCAGCACCGCGCCGTCGGCAAGGCTGATCTCGTGCAGCTTCAGGCGGTCGAGCTTGTCGGCGACCGTATGGTCGGGACCGGGCAGGAAGGAAGCGCGCACGCGCCACGCCGTCTGCCCCAGCCGCAGGTCGAGGCTCGCCGGCTGGATCTGGTCGCCATCCAGCGCACGCTCGCTTTTCAGCGCGCCCGACTGGAACAGCGCCGCGATATCCTGATCGGGAAGAATGCCTGTCTTGCGCAAAGACCCACTCGCAGTCTGGCTCAATTCTTTCAATTGGCCCAAATCTCTAATTGGCCCAAGTGTCTAATTGGCAGAGCGGTTGACGCAAGCGGGGGCGAGGAATAAACGGGCTTTATCCCGTGGTGATTTGGCCGGTCGGCTTGCAGCCACGTTAAACAAGTCGCTAAAGGACCGTCGGCCGCAAGGCAGTATGGACCGGTGGCGATTTTCGCGACCGGTTTTTTGTTTTTAAGGCACAGGCATGACCACCCAAGAAAAACGCAACTGGAAGCCCGCCACCCAACTCGTGCATTCCGGCACGCTGCGATCGCAGTTCGGCGAAATGTCGGAAGCGCTGTTCCTGACGCAGGGCTATGTCTATCCGACCGCCGAAGCCGCCGAGGCGCGCTTCAAGGGCGAGGATCCGGGCTTCATCTATTCGCGTTACGCCAACCCGACCGTCGATATGTTCGAAAAGCGCATGTGCGCGCTGGAAGGCGCGGAAGATGCGCGCGCCACCGCATCGGGCATGGCGGCCGTCGCCGCCGCCATCTTGTGCGGCCTGAAAGCCGGCGATCATATCGTTTCGGCGCGCGCCATATTCGGCTCCTGCCGCTGGATCGTCGAGACGCTGGCGCCGCACTACGGCATCGAGGCCACGCTGGTCGATGGACGCGAGATCGCCAATTGGGAAGCGGCGGTCAAGCCGAACACCAAGCTGTTCTTTCTCGAAAGCCCAACCAATCCGACGCTGGAAGTGGTCGATATCGCGGCGGTCGCGGCACTGGCCACCTCGGTCGGCGCGCGGCTGGTGGTCGACAATGTTTTCGCAACCCCGCTACAGCAAAAGCCGTTGGAACTGGGCGCGCATGTGGTGGTCTATTCGGCCACCAAGCACATTGACGGCCAGGGCCGCTGCCTTGGCGGCATCATCTTGTCCGACAAGGACTGGATCGACGAGAATTTGCACAATTATTTCCGTCACACCGGCCCCAGCCTGTCGCCCTTCAACGCGTGGACGCTTTTGAAGGGGCTGGAGACGCTGCCGATCCGCGTCGCACACCAGACGCAAAGCGCCGGCAAGATCGCCGATTTCCTGGCGGAAAAGCGACAAGTCGCGCGGGTCGTCTATCCGGGCCGGGCCGATCACCCGCAGGCCGACATCGTCAAAAAGCAGATGGCCGGCGGCTCGACGCTGATCTGCCTCGACCTGAAGGGCGGCAAGGAAGCGGCCTTCGCGTTCCAGAATGCGCTGGACATCATCCTGATTTCCAACAATCTCGGCGACGCCAAGAGCCTGATCACGCATCCGGCGACGACGACGCACAAGAACCTCAGCGAAGAGGCGCGCGCCGAACTCGGCATCGGGCCGGGCACGCTGCGCTTTTCGACCGGGCTGGAAGACATTGACGACCTGCTCGCCGATATCGACCAGGCCCTGGCCAAGGCATGACCGCGCGCAACCGCTATAGCGCCGTCACCGGCGGTATAGAGGTGCAGGTCGAGCCGTTTTACCTGGAGGATCGCTCCGATCCAGCACAGGGCCGCTATGTCTGGGGTTACCGGGTCACCATCGACAACCAGTCGGACGGACTCGTGCAGTTGCTATCGCGCTATTGGCAAATCACCGATGGCAATGGCCGGACCGAAGAAGTGCGAGGCGACGGCGTCGTCGGGGACCAGCCCGAGCTGAACCCCGGCGACAGCTATCAATATACGTCCGGCTGCCCGCTGCCGACGCCCTCCGGCATCATGGTCGGGCATTATACGATGCTGGGCAGCATGGGCGAGACGTTCGACATCGCCATTCCCGCCTTTTCGCTCGACATGCCGGGATCGAGACGGACGGTGAACTGAAGCCACCGCGCGTCCGGGGCTATCACTTGGCCGGATTGAATTCGGCCGGGTCGAATTGATATTCGGTGGAGCAGAACTCGCAGGCGACGCTAATCTTGCCGTTCTCGGTGCTTTCGCGAATTTCCTCGGCGGAAAATCCTTCGAGAATGCCGCGAATCTTGTCCTTCGAGCAGGAACACCGGTCGGCCACCCGCACGCCGTCGAATGCGCGCACGCCATGTTCGTGGAACAGGCGGTAGAGCAGGCGTTCGGCGCCGACGGTCGGGTCGATCAATTCGGTCGGCTCGATGGTTCCAAGCAGCGCCAGCACTTCCTGCCAGGCATCGTCGACCGGAATTTCCGTCTCGTCGCCATCGCCGCCCGGAAGGTCGGCAACGCGCATGCGCTCGCTCGATTCCGGCAGGAATTGCGCCAGTATGCCGCCGGCGCGCCATTGCTCATGGCCGCCGGGCGCCACCAGCTTGGCGACCGACAGCTTGAGTTCGGTCGGGATCTGTTCCGACTGGCGGAAATAGGTGCGCGCGGCTTCTTCCAGCGTCACGCCGTCGAGCGCGACGATGCCCTGATAGCGCTTCGTATGCTCGCCCTGGTCGATGGTCAGCGCCAGAATGCCGTTGCCAAGCAAGGTCTGCTGCGAGCTTTCGCCGGCCGCCGTCAACGCTTCCAGCCGGTCGGCATCGAAGCGCGCATAGGCGCGCAGCGCATGCGGCGTGGAAAAATCCGCGACCAGCATGTCGACCGGACCATCCGTGCGGGTTTGCAGGATGAACTTGCCTTCGAACTTCAGCGAGGTGCCAAGCAGCACGGCCAGCACGCAGGCCTCGGCCAGCAGCCTTGCGACCGGCTCGGGGTAATCGTGGCGCGACAGGATCGTGTCGAGCATCGCGCCGAGTTGGACGGTGCGGCCGCGCGCGTCCAGCGCATCGACCTCGAAAGGTACGACGTGGTCGTCGCCGGCATAGCCGAATTCGCCAAGTTTTGGGGTGTGTTGCGTCACTTCAAGGGCTTCCAGCATGACATATCTCCAGCCGCCAGCCGCGCCGTCCTTGTAACGGCATGGTTTGAAGGGGCCAATCTTTGCGATGATGGGCCGCAGATAGGCATCGCGCAGGCAGCGTTCAAGCGCCGAGACACCACGCCAATATGGCCTTCTGCGCATGGAGACGGTTTTCGGCTTCGTCGAACACCACCGACTGGGATCCGTCCATGACCTCGTCGGTCACTTCCTCGCCGCGATGGGCGGGCAGGCAGTGCATGAACAGCGCGTCCGGGTTTGCCTTGGCCATCAGCGCCGCATTGACCTGATAGGGCAGGAAGACGTTGTTGCCGCGCGCCCGGTGCTCCTGGCCCATCGACACCCAGCTGTCGGTAACGATGCAGTCGGCGCCACGGACCGCCTCGTCGGCGGAGCCGAAGAACCGGACAGCGCCGCCATTGGCCTTCGACCAATCGACATATTTCTGCATCGGCTCGCTGCCTTCCGGCACGGCGATGTTGAGGTTGAAACGCAGCCGCGCGGATGCCTCCAGCAGCGAATGCAGCACATTGTTGCCGTCGCCCGTCCAGGTGAAGGTTTTGCCCGCCACCGGGCCGCGATGTTCCTCGAAAGTCAGTATATCGGCCATGATCTGGCAGGGATGGGTATCGTCGGTCAGGCCGTTGACGACAGGGACCGTGGCATTCTGCGTCAGCTCGACCATGCGGTCGTGCGAGGTGGTGCGGATCATGATGGCATCGACGTAGCGCGACAGCACTTTGGCGGTATCGGCGATGGTCTCGGAGCGGCCAAGCTGCATTTCCGTGCCGGTCAGCATGATGGTTTCGCCGCCCAGCTGCCGCATGCCGACATCGAAGGAAACGCGCGTCCGCGTCGAAGGCTTGTCGAAGATCATCGCCAAGACCTTGCCGTCCAGCGGCTTCGACCGCTCGCCAGCCTTGAGGCGCTTCTTGCGGGCCGCCGCGTCGTCCAGCATGGCGCGCAGATCGCTTTCCGAAACGGTGGAAAGGTCGGAGAAATGACGAAGGCTCATCAAAAAATTTCCGGATTTACTGGGCGGCGACGGCCGCAGCCCCGGCGAGGCTGCCGGCGGCGGCGCGGATACGCTCCAGCGCCTCGTTGATCTCGGCGTCGGTAACGGTCAGCGGCGGCAAAAGGCGGATGACGTTGTCGCCCGCCGGAACGGCCAGCAGATGCTGGCCGCGCAGCGCCATGTTCACATCCGTGTTCGACATCGCACATTTGAGGCCGAGCATCAGGCCCGTGCCGCGGATATCCTCGATGACGCCGGGAAATTCGTCGGCAACCTGCGCCAATCCCTGCTTCATCAACAGCGCCTTGCGCTGCACCTCTTCGAGGAAGCCGTCTTCCAGCACCACGTCGAGCACGGCGTTGCCGACCGCCATGGCCAGCGGATTGCCGCCGAAAGTGGTGCCGTGGACGCCGACGGTCATGCCGCGCGCCGCCTCGTCCGTGGCAAGGCAGGCGCCCATGGGAAAGCCGCCGCCGATGCCCTTGGCGATCGCCATCAGGTCCGGGGCAATGCCCGACCATTCATGGGCAAACAGCTTGCCGGTACGGCCAACGCCGCTCTGCACTTCGTCGAAGATCAGCAGCAGGCCGTGCTCGTCGCACAATTCGCGCAGCCGCTTCAGCGTCTGTGTCGAAACGGTGCGGATGCCGCCCTCACCCTGCACGGGTTCCACCAGGATGGCGGCGGTTTCCGGCGTGATCGCCTGCTCGACGGCAGCGAGGTCGTCATAGGGAACCTGGTCGAAGCCTTCGACCTTGGGGCCATAGCCCTCAAGATATTTCTGCTGGCCGCCGGCGGCGATGGTGGCCAGCGTGCGGCCATGGAAGGCGCCTTCCAGGGTGATGATGCGGAACCGCTCCGGTTGGCCGCTCACATAGTGGTAGCGCCGCGCCGTCTTGATGGCGCATTCCAGCGCCTCGGCGCCCGAATTGGTGAAGAAAACCTTGTCGGCGAAGGTCGCCTCGACAAGCCGCTCGGCCAATCGGGTCTGCGCTGGAATCTCATAAAGGTTCGAAACGTGCCACAGCTTGGCCGCCTGTTCGGTCAGGGCCGCGACCAGGTGCGGATGGCCGTGGCCGAGCGAATTGACGGCGATGCCGGCGGCGAAATCGAGGTATCGCTCGCCGCCCGTCGTGACCAGCCAGGCGCCCTCACCGTGGTCGAAAGCCAACGGTGCGCGAGCAAAGGTCTCGAAAATCGCCGAACCGCTCATTATATCCGTCCCTGGAACCGGAAAATCAAAAAGCCGCCCACGCGGCGGCCTTTGCGGTTTATCCGGTTTTTCGGCTTCCAAGTCAACGAAAACGTCGTGCGGCAACGCTTGGCGGCTAGTGGGCAGTTGGCGGGCGGCAACCCATCCAACAGCGACCGGTCAAGTTGGGGAAAACCCAAAAAACCGATTCGTGTTGCAGTTGGGACTCTTGTCACCGAGTCCGCCCATAAGGTATTCGTAGTCGGGAAATAACTAGATTTCGTGCGGCGGATCTCTTCACCCCGGTATATGTGGTGTTTTGCCTGGCGGTGCCGGGACGAGAAGGGATTCCTTGCGACGCACGATCCAACAGGAGCGCAGTCGCATGAACTGGACTGACGAACGCGTCGAACTCTTGAAGAAGCTTTGGTCCGAGGGCCTGAGCGCCAGCCAGATCGCTGCCCAGCTGGGCGGCGTCAGCCGCAATGCGGTGATCGGCAAGGTACACCGGCTGAAGCTTTCGAGCCGTGGCCGCGCCACCGCCGCACCGGCGCGCCAGAAGAAAACGGCACAGCCGGGAGCGGTCAAGTCGGTTTCCCGCGCCGCGACCACCGTTCGCCACATGACAAGCTCGATCGGGGCAACCGCGCTACAGACGCAGTTCGACGCCGAACCTGCGGCCCGCATTTATATGCGGCCGGCCACCGAGAATGTCGTCGTGCCGATTTCGCGGCACCTGCATCTGGTCGAACTGACCGAACGCACCTGCAAATGGCCGAATGGCGACCCGCTTTCCGAGGACTTCCACTTTTGCGGCAACGACGCCGCCGAGACCGGTCCCTACTGCAAGTATCACGCACGCCTGGCGTTCCAGCCGGCATCCGAGCGTCGCCGGAGCAGGTAAGGGGAGCAGGGTCTGCCGGGCCGCGAGGCTGTTGCAACGCCTTGATCGCCATCACTATGCGCTGTTCGCCACTCACCATGGCGTCAGCATTCCCTGCCCTACAGCCAGCCGTTCTTTCGGAACCGCCAGTAGAGGAAGCAGCAGATAGCCGCGATGGCGGCCAGCACGGCTGGATAGCCATATTCCATCTTCAGTTCCGGCATGTCGGTGAAATTCATGCCGTAAATGCCGGCAAAGGCGGTCGGCACAGCCAATATGGCGGCCCATGAGGCGAGTTTCTTGGAAATCGCCGTTTCCTGGCTCTGCCCTACCAGCAGGCTTGCCTCGAAGGCGAAGGCCAGCACCTCACGCAGGCTGTCGATCTTTTCCTGCACGGTGCGGATATGGTCCGTCACGTCGCGAAACAGCGGGTGCATGGCGGCGTGGATTTGCGGCAGGTCCGAGCTGGTCAGCCGGCGGCAGACCTCCACCAGCGGAAGAGCGGCATTG
>DASYCS010000358.1:0-9623 GCA_036500025.1 Mesorhizobium sp.
TGGGGCGCGCCGGCGAAGGTGTTGGGCGAAAAGACCATGACGAAATTGATGCCCATGGTTTCCCATTCGACCTGGCGAAAGTTGGCGATTTTCGCCGTAACATTACGGCCAAGCACGTTGACGGTGACGGTGTCGCCAAGCTTGAGGCCGATCTGGTGCGCCTCCTCGGCGGAAAACGAAACCAGCGGCTCGCCGGCATAGTCGGCCGGCCACCATTCGCCTTCGCTCAGCGTGGTGTTTTCGGGCTTCTTCGCGTCGTAGGTCAGGCCGCGGTCGCCCTTCAGCACCCAGCCGCCTTCGGCCGGCACCTTCACCTTGGCGACATCGACGCCGTTCAGCGCCATGACGCGGCCACGCAGCATCGGCACCTTGGCCAGCGTGCCGGCCGGGGCTTCCTTGCCGATCAGCGCCGAAAAGGCGTCGAGGTCGGCGGCCTGAATATCCACGAAGAAGAAGTTGGGCGCCTGTTCGGGCAAATTGCCGCCGATTTGGCGGCGCAGATTGCCGTCGATCAGCGCCAGCGTGACCAGCAGCGTCAGGCCAAGGCCGAGCGAAAGCACGACGGAGGGCGTCAGCGCGCCGGGCCGGTGGATGTTGCCGAGCGCCAGGCGAAGCGCGACGAAGCGCGAGCGCGGGCTTCTGCGCGCCAGCCACTGCACCAGGATTCCGACGCCGCGCAGCACCAGAAAGGAGGCCAGCGTCGCGCCGACGAAGATCGCCGCGATATGGCGGTCGGTGGACGAAAGCACCGCCAGCGCCGCCAGCACGAGCGCGATGGCGAGCGTCATCGCTACATAGACCGGGCGGGGCATGCCGCCGGCTTGCAGGCCCATTTCACGAAACAAGGCCGTTGCCGGCACATCGCGGGCGCGGCCAAGCGGCAGCAAGGCGAAGGCGAGCGTGGTCAGCACGCCGAACAGGGCGGCAAGGGCGAGCGCGCCGGGATAAAAGCCGCCCTGCGCCGGTACGGGGATGACGGAGCGGAGCGCGGCGCTGGCGGCGAACGGCATCAGGGCCGCCAGCACGAGGCCGATGGCAATGCCCATGCCGGCGATCATCAGGATCTGGACGAGATAGACGGTGAAGACGAAACGCCCTGACGCGCCGAGGCTCTTGAAGGTGGCAATGATGCCGCGCTTGGATTCCAGATAGGCGCGCACCGCGTTGGCGACGCCGACGCCGCCGACCACCAATGCGGTGAGGCCGACCAGCGTGAGGAATTGCGAGAAGCGCTCGATGTTGGACGACAGCGATGGCGCGGCATTGGCGCGGGTGCGCACCGACCAGCCGGACTGCGGAAACTTTTCGCCGGCCTCTTTCTCGATGTTCTTGATCTGAGTGTCGCCGGTATCAGCAGGCAGGCGAAGCTTGTAGATTTGCTGGACAAGGCTGCCTGGTTGCACAAGCCCGGAAGCGGCAAGGCCTTCCGTGGAAACCATCAGTCTCGGCGCAAAGCCGAAGCCGTCGGAAAGCGCGTCGGGTTCGGTAAGGAGCCTGGCGCGCAGCTGGAATGTCGCGCTGCCGAGTTTCAGCTTGTCGCCAGGTTTCAGGCCCAGGCGCTCGAACAGGAGGTCCGGCGCGGCCGCGCCATAGGCGCCATCGCTCTCACCGAATAGTCGCTCGTGGGAAAGCTGCGGCTGCGTTTCCAACGCGCCATAAAGCGGATAGGCGGTGTCCACAGCCTTGGCCTCGACCAGCGCCTGGTCGGAACCGTCCGGCAGCCTTGCCATGGAACGCATGTTGGTGCTTTTCGAGACCGTGCCGAGGCTTTTGAAAAAGGCGAGTTCCGGCATGGCGGCCTCGCGCTGGGTCAGCTGGAAGCGCATGTCGCCACCAAGCAGGCCCTGGCCCTGATCGGCGACGCCGGCGGAAATCGAACGGGCGACCGAATTGACGCCGCCGATGGCGGCGACGCCAAGCGCGATGCAGGCGAGAAAAATCAGGAAGCCGGAAAGGCCGCCGCGCATTTCGCGCAGTGAAAAACGGATGGCGAGAGAAAGCGTGCGCGCCAGCGGCATCAAGCCGTCGCCCTTGCCGGTTCCGGCGCGTCCTCGATCCGGCCCGAGCGCATCGCCACCTGCCGGGAACAGCGGGCGGCGAGCGACGGGTCGTGGGTGACCAGAACCAGCGTCATGGCGCGCTCGGCGGCCTTGGCGAACAACAAATCCGCCACTTGCCTGCCGGTCGCCTGGTCGAGATTGCCGGTCGGCTCGTCGGCGATCAGGATGCGCGGGCCGGGCGCCAGCGCGCGGGCAATCGCCACGCGCTGCTGCTCGCCGCCGGAAAGTTCGCCGGGATAGTGGGTGACACGCTCGCTGAGGCCGACCGCGGCCAGTTCGCGCGCGGCGACACCGAGCGGGTCGGCATGACCGGTCAGTTCCAGCGGCACGGCGACATTTTCCAGCGCCGTCATGTTGGGAATGAGATGAAACGACTGGAAGACGATGCCGATATTTCGCCCGCGAAAGGCGGCGATCGTATCCTCGCTCTTGCCGTTCAGCGTCTCTCCGGCGATGCGCACCGTGCCGGCATCGACCCTTTCCAGCCCGGCCAGCACCATCAGCAATGTCGATTTTCCCGATCCGGAGGGGCCGACGATGCCGATTATCTCGCCGCTTCTCACATCGAGGCTGACATTGTTCAGGACATGCACGCGCGACGGGCCGTCGCCCAGCGTCAGCGCCACGTCTTTCAGCTCGATGACGGCTTCTGCCAAGGATAAATCGTCCTATATGGGAGGAGAGGCGAAGGATGCCTTGGTCATATGGGGGCTGCCGAATGGCTGTCAAACATCTAACCGCCCTGTTTTTCTCACTTTTTCTTGGGCTTGTCGCGGCGGCCCTGCCTGCGCTGGCCGAACCGCTGAAGATCGTCGGCTTCGGCGACAGCCTGATGGCCGGCTATCGGCTTGGGCCGGGCGAAGGGTTTACCGACCGGCTGCAAGCGGCGTTGCGGGCAAAAGGCCATGAGGTGACGGTGGAAAATGCCGGCGTTTCGGGCGACACCACCAGTGGCGGGCTTTCGCGGCTGGATTGGTCGGTGCCGGACGGCACGCAACTGGTGATCCTGGAGCTTGGCGCCAACGACATGCTGCGCGGCGTGACGCCGGAACTGGCGGAAAAGAACCTCGACGAAATGCTGTCGCGCCTGAAGGCGCGCAAAATCCCGGTTCTGCTGGCGGGCATGCGCGCGGCGCCCAATCTCGGCCAGGACTATGGCAAGGCGTTCGACGCCATCTATCCGAAACTGGCCGAAAAATACGGCGTTGCGCTCTATCCGTTCTTTCTGGACGGCGTCGCCGGCAATGCCGCGCTCGAACTGGACGACGGCATGCATCCTAACGCGGATGGGATCGGCCAGATGGTGGATGCCATCCTGCCAACGGTGGAAAAGGCAATTGCCGCCCTGCCCAACCCGTCATGAAACGCAACCAAATGACGCCGGATTGCTTTCCGTCACCAAGGTTACACATCCGGCTGTGACCAATAAAGCGCTTGCTCCGTTTGGCTATCGGTGATTCGCTGGGGCCAGACTTCGATTCGATGAAGGGAGGCTCTCATGCCGCGTCTTTTCACCGCCCTCGAAATTCCGCGCGATGCTGCGCTGTCGCTTTCCCTGTTACGGGGAGGCTTGCCTGGCGCCCGCTGGATCGACGTCGAGAACTATCACCTGACCCTGCGCTTCATCGGCGATGTCGAAGGGCATGTCGCCGACGAGATCGCCAATGCGCTCGACCGGGTGCGGCGGCCTTCCTTCACCATGGCGCTGTCGGGTGTCGGCGCCTTCGGTCAGAAGAAGCCGCACGCCATCTGGGCCGGTGCGACGGCATCGCCGGACCTCACCGCCTTGCAGGGCGAAATCGATCGCATCTGCCATCGGCTCGGCATTCCCGCCGACCCGCGCAAGTTCACCCCGCATGTGACGCTGGCGCGGCTGCGCAATTCCAGCCCCATCGAAGTGGCGCATTATCTTTCGGCGCGGGGAAATTTCTCGACGGTGCCGTTCCGGGTCGGGCGCTTCGTCTTGATGTCGTCGCGCGATTCGGTCGGCGGCGGTCCCTACGTGATCGAGGAAGCGTGGCCGCTATGGGGCAAGGAGACACGCCGCCAGCCCGAAGAGGCCGCCGCCGAAGCCTCGCGGCTGATGCGGTAGCAGCGTCGATACAGGCTGTGCGTGCGCCGTTCCGATGCTATGTTGAAGGCAGGAACGACGGACAAGGATGCTTCGATGGCACGCGAGAAACTGGACAAGGTCACCGCCGCCAAGGCGTTGGCCGATATTGACGGCTGGGCGCTGGCCGATGACGGAGCCTCGATCGGCCGCACCTTCATCTTCAAGAATTTTTCCGAGGCTTTCGGCTTCATGACTCGTTGTGCGCTGTCGGCGGAAAAGATGGATCACCATCCCGACTGGTCGAATGCCTACAAGACCGTGAAGGTGAAGCTGAGCACGGACGATGCCGGCGGCGTGACGGCGCTCGACCTTGAACTGGCCAAGAAAATGAATCGTTATTTCGGCGGCTGATATTGCAGGCATCTTGCAGCGGGCCGGCGGCTTCACCACATTTGCGGCAAGTGGCGGTAGCCGTTGCGGTTGGAGAAACAGAGTGGTGGAAAAATCGAACTTCGGGTTTTCAGGCTTCGGCGGCAAGCCGGGCAATGAAAGCGAAGTGCGAGCCAAATTCTGGCGCACGGCCAGGAAAGCGGCGCGCCAGATCCCTTTCATGGAAGAGGTGGTCGCCGCCTATTATTGCGCGCTGGACAAAAAGACGCCCCTGCGCGCCAAGGCCATCCTGCTGGCCGCGCTCGGCTATTTCGTACTGCCGGCGGATGCCATTCCCGATATTATCTTCGGGCTGGGGTTCACCGATGACATTGCCGTTTTGACCGCGGCAATCACCGCCGTTCGCGCCCATATTACGCCGGCGCACCGGCTGGCCGCGAAAGAGGCCATCGCCGACGAAACTTAAGGCGGCCTTTACCTTCAACCGGCGCGCCATCCCGCGCTTGCGCAAAAAGACAAACTCTTGCCGCTTTCCTGCCTTTCAAGTCGCAGCAGGGACATTGCTCTGGTTGCCAGCAAGGCAGCCGGCGCGCAAGTGGCGGTGGTTTGTCGATGGCGAAAGTTCTTTTCTCTCAGAACTTCATCCTTTGGTAACCCAGATTAAATCAAAATAAAGCGAGTGGCAGGACGCCAAGCCGGCCTGCTTCCGCATAATTTGGAATACGGGAAAAACGATGCGCGGATTGATAGCACTAGTTTCGGGCCTTGCGATGTTTGCGGCGGCGGCTTCGCCGGCGCTGGCGCAGCAGGCGACCAAGATCGGCCAGCATAATGCCTGGGGCACCTACAGCTACCAGGCTTCGGGCGGCAAGGTCTGCTACGTGCTGACGGTGCCGACCGACAAGCAGCCGCCGACGCTCGACCATGGCGACATGTTCTTTTTCGTCAGCCAGCGTCCCGGCCAGCAGGTCTCCTATGAGCCGCAGTTCATCGCCGGCTATGAATTCCAGAAGGGGTCGAAGGCAACCGTCACCATCGACAAGAAATCCTTCTCCATGTTCACGCGCGGCAAGTCGGCCTGGGTGGAAAACGCCGCCGAGGAGCCGGTGCTGATCGCCGCCATGAAGGGCGGCACCGACATGAAGGTCGAGGCCAAGTCCGGGCGCGGCAACACCACGACATATGTGTTTTCGCTGAAGGGTATCTCCGCCGCGCTCAGCTCCATCGCCAGCTGCAAGTAGCGGCTTTAGGGTTTTAGGCGCGAAGGCCGGGCAATCGACCCGGCCTTTTTGCTTTGAACCCGAACTCAGCCCTGTTGGGCTGGCGCGGGCGGCGCTTCGGCGCGCCGGCGACGGATGGCATCGGCGATGAAGACACGCGACAATGCGTGGTAAAGCGGCTCATGCGAGATCATGCGCGCGGTGCCGTAGCCGAGCATCGAAGCACACATCAGTGCGATGACATTATCGTGATTGCCGGTCATTTCCAGAATGATGACGAAAGCCGTCATCGGCGCCTGCACCACGCCGGCGAAATAGCCGGCCATGCCGAGCAGCGCTGCCGTGCCGGCGGCGCCGCCGAAGATAAGGCCGAGGGTGGAGCCGATGCCGGCGCCCACCGAGAGCGATGGCGCGAACAGGCCGCCGGGAATGCCGGAGATGGTTGCCATCAACCCGGCCGCCAGCTTGCCCGCGAAGAAGAACATCGGCAACGGCGTGCCTTCAATGGCGCCGCGCGCCTGGGCATAGCCGGTGCCGAAGGTCATTCCCCCGGACGAGATGCCGATAATTGCCGTGACCAGCCCGCAAATGCCGGCAATGACGAGCGTTCGCTTCAGCGGTTGCAGGGTGTTCCACCGCCTTATGCGCCGCGTCGCCTTCAGCGTCAGCAGGGAGAACAAGGCTCCCAGCGCGCCGCCGATGACGCCGCAGGCGACGATCAAAGGCGCATCCGATGTGAATGATACGGTGCCTTTGGCAACGCCGAAATAGGTATAGTTTCCGACCAGGCCGAGAGAGGCGAGGCCGGCGAAGATCACGGCCGTCAAGACCAACCCATTGGTGCGCGCCTGATAGGTCCGCCCCATTTCCTCGATGGCGAAGACGATGCCTGCGAGCGGCGTGTTGAAGGCGGCGGCGACGCCGGCCGCCGACCCGGCCAGGATCAACCCGCGCGCCTGCGCCATGCCGCCCCAACGCGCCACCTGCATCATGATCGAT
Source organism: Mesorhizobium sp. (assembly GCA_036500025.1). Lineage (GTDB taxonomy): Bacteria > Pseudomonadota > Alphaproteobacteria > Rhizobiales > Rhizobiaceae > Mesorhizobium. Next base: position 6,723 of record DASYCS010000358.1, read on the forward strand.
GCGCCCACCTGCACCGTCGGGCCTTCGCGGCTGATCGAGGCGCCGCACAGCAGACCGAGAAGGGTTAGGCCGATCTTGCCGACGATCATCTTCAGGGACAGCAAGGCGCTGCGTTCTTCGGCATCGCGCAGGTGCCGCGCGGCAATGGCCTGCGGAATGCCGCTGCCCCCCGAATTGGGAAAATAGACGTGGGCGGCCCATGCGCACACCACGAAACCAAGCGGGGTGATGAAAAGTGGCAGGAAACCACGCCAGCTGCCCGCATCGCCGGCGATGGCCTGGAAGCCTGACTGGGCGATGTCGGCCAGTTTTGCAAACAGGACGCTGACCAGGCCGACCATCACCGCGCCGGTCCAGAATACGAGGCGCGGCTGCCAGACCCGCCGCGAGCCCCACATGGCGCGAGAGCGGCGCAAAACGGGATATCTTCGCGAAGTACCGGCCATCTGTCGTCCTGTCGTTGATGCTGCCGAAGCCGTAGCACGGCAATGCGCCCGGATGAACCGGCATGTCCGGCGCGCAAACCGTTGCGGGCATGACTCTTGCGACAATCCATGCTATGCGCCGCGCTTGATTTCCTGAACCCTGCTGGATCGGCCCTTCGCCATCCCCATATAAGCGTCGCCATGACCCTTTCGCTCGACCTGACCACCGATGCCGCGCGCGATACGCTGCGCCTCCGCGCCTTGGGCGCTGAAAAGACGTCGCTTGTCGGGCTGACGCGGGCTGAAATGGCCGAGGCGCTGGTGGCGTCCGGCGTCGTTACAGAGCGGCAGGCCAAGATGCGCGCCAGCCAGCTTTGGCACTGGCTCTATGTGCGCGGCGTTTCCGATTTCGCGCATATGTTCAACATCTCCAAGGAACTGCGCGCCGAACTGGACAAGCACTTCACCGTGGCGCGGCCCGAGATCGTGGAAGAACAAATCTCAACCGACGGCACCCGCAAGTGGCTGTTTCGCTTTCCGCCGCGCGGGGCGGGCCGTCCGGTCGAGATCGAGACGGTCTATATTCCAGAGGAAGGGCGCGGCACGCTGTGCATCTCCAGCCAGGTAGGCTGCACGCTGACCTGCTCGTTTTGCCATACCGGCACGCAGAAGCTGGTGCGCAACCTGACGGCGGAAGAAATCCTGGCGCAGCTGTTGACCGCGCGCGACAAGCTTGGCGATTTTCCGGACCGCGATACGCCGGCCGGCGCGATCGTGCCGGCGGAAGGGCGCAAGGTTTCCAACATCGTCATGATGGGCATGGGCGAGCCGCTCTACAATTTCGAGGCGGTCAAGAAGGCGCTGCTGATTGCTTCCGATGGCGACGGGCTGGCGCTGTCGAAGCGCCGCATCACGCTGTCCACCTCCGGCGTTGCGCCGGAAATTACCCGCACCGGCGAAGAGATCGGCGTTATGCTGGCCATCTCGCTGCATGCCGCCAATGACGATCTGCGCGACCTTCTGGTGCCGATCAACAAGAAATATCCGCTTGCCGATCTGATCGCCGCCTGCCGCGCCTATCCGGGCCTTTCCAATGCGCGCCGCATCACTTTCGAATATGTGATGCTGCGCGACGTCAACGATTCCATCGACGACGCCAAGGCGCTGATCAAACTCTTGAAAGGCATTCCCGCCAAGATCAACCTGATCCCGTTCAATCCGTGGCCCGGCACCAACTACCAGTGCTCGGAGTGGGAAACGATCGAGAAGTTCGCCGATTATATCAACAATGCCGGCTATGCCTCGCCGATCCGCACGCCGCGCGGCCGCGATATTCTCGCCGCCTGCGGCCAGCTCAAGTCGGAGTCCGAGCGCATGCGCAAGGTCGACCGGCTGGCGCTGGAGGCGATGATGATTGCGGGGCACGGCGAGGCGTGAGCCGCCGGTCGCTTTACCTCAACCGCTTCGCCGTTATTCTTTCAGGCTATTTGGCCGCGGTCATTGCCGCTGTCGTGGTGACGGTTTTCTTCCTGTTTCTGCCGACCATACACCCCAATCATGCCGATTGGGGTTCGTTTTATCGACAGCTGGGTGGTCTTCCCGCCGGATTGCAGACCGGCCTGGTCGTGACGTTCCCGTTCGCGTTGCCCGGATTTCTAGTCGCATTGGCGCTGGCAATCACCTGTCGATGGCGCAAATGGCTGGTCTATTCGGTTGCAGGCAGCGTCAATGCGCTGGCGTCGCTTTTGATCTTCAATGGTTTGATGGGTTCGTCGATCGTTGAAATGCAGGATCTGCTTGCCGCCAGTCTTTCCGGCGGTTTCGTGGGAGGGCTTGCGTTCTGGGCGGTTTGCGGTCGTCACATAGCCCAATGGAGACTGGAAAGCGCATCGTGAACCGCGTTCTCACCTATATACTTCGCTTCGCCGTCATCCTGATCGGCTACATGGTGGCGACGCTGGCCGCCAGCGCCTTCATCCAGCTGCTTTTCCTTGGCTCGGCCGGGTTGCGGCTTGGTGAGGCGTGGGAACTCGTTACGGGTTCGTTGCTGTTTTCGGTCCCGTTCACCGCGCTTTTCGTCGGCTATTTCGCTTTCCTGCCGGCCGTGGTGCTGATCGTGGCGGGCGAAGTGCTTGGCCAGCGCAACTGGCTGTTCTACGCGCTGGCGGGGGCCGCCGTCGGGCTGGCGGTGGCCGTCCTGTTCTGGCAATCGTCGATGATGGCCGACGGCATGGGCCAGATGAACACCGACCCGGCCTTCAGCGGCCCGCGTTTCGTCGGGCTGATGATCGGCGGCGGCATCGTCGGCGGCCTTGCCTACTGGCTATGCGCCGGCCGTTCGGCGGGCAACTGGCGTGTGGCCGCGAAGCCTACCTCGCCTGAGCGGTGAGGATCTTGAGGGCGAAGGCCGAGAATACGCCGGCAAGCAGGTAGTCGACCACGCGGGTCGCCTTCGGGCTGGCCTTCATCGCGGCCG
>DASYCS010000359.1:0-6289 GCA_036500025.1 Mesorhizobium sp.
TCGAGTAGCCGAGGCACGATGACGGCCGGCCAATTCCAACGGTAAACCGAGGCCGGATTTGATAACTTCAGCGTATGCTGAACGCTGCCGATCTTCCTGATAACATTGCCGTCCTGAAGGCGATGATGATCGCACGTGAAGGCCGCAAGGATGAGCGGATCGAAAGGCGGAAAAGGCTGGTTAACGCTTTCAAGCAGGCGGCGTTCGGCGCAGATCCGAGAAGACCGATCCTGATCAGTTTGATCTGGCACTGGAGGATCTGGAAACGGCCATCGCGACCGTCCAAATGCCGGGACCAAACAGCTGGCTGGGTGCTAGTACGTCACGTCTCAAAGATTTACACCGCCTTGCTTTGCTCCGGCTCAATAACCACAATAACGCTTCGTTAAGAGGCCGACCCTCGAGTCGCGTGCCTCAGGGAGTGTTGGATGCCGGTTGAACTTGTCGCCACGAAATCGAAGAACTCGGCCCCCATTCACCTGATTGCGAAAAATGGCCTGGCGGACGCGGGATTGGATAAATCCGAACTTGCCTGGGCGCGGGCCAACGGCTTTTCCGGCGAGGCGGGCAAAACGCTGGTGCTGCCCGGCACTGGTGGCTCTGTCGCCGGCGCGTTGTTCGGCACCGGCAAGGGGGAGGGCGCACTGGCGCTTGGCGCGTTGGCTAAGGCGCTGCCGGAGGGTGACTGGCACTTCGCGTCATCTCCGGACGACCCCGGCCTTGCGGCGCTGTCGCTGGTGCTGGGCGGCTATATTTTCGCCCGTTACGGCAAGGCGCCCGGCAAGGCGTTGCGGCTGGCCGTGCCGGAAGGGGCAGACGCGCGCCATCTCCAGCGCCTTGCCGCCGGCGTTTTCCTTGCCCGTGACCTGGTCAATACGCCGACCAACGAGATGGGACCGGAAGCGCTGGAAGGCGCGGTCCGGACCTTGGCGAAGGCCCATAAGGCCGAGGTTTCCGTCATCAGCGGTGACGATCTTCTGGCGAAAAACTTTCCGATGATCCACGCGGTCGGCCGGGCTTCGGTCGAAGCGCCGCGCCTGGTCGAGCTGACATGGGGGCCGAAGAACGCACCGAAGGTGACGCTGGTCGGCAAGGGCGTCTGCTTCGATACCGGCGGTCTCGACATCAAGCCAGCAAGCGGAATGCTGTTGATGAAGAAAGACATGGGCGGCGCGGCCAACGTGCTTGGCCTCGCTTCCATGGTCATGGCCGCCAAGCTGAAAGTCAGGCTGCGCGTCCTCATTCCCGCCGTGGAAAACTCGATTGCCGGCAACGCCTTCCGCCCGGGCGACGTTTTGACCAGCCGCAAGGGCATCACCGTCGAGATCGGCAATACCGACGCTGAAGGGCGGCTGGTGCTGGCTGATGCGCTGGCGCTGGCCGACGACGAGACCCCGCAGATGCTGGTCGATATGGCGACCTTGACGGGCGCGGCGCGCGTAGCGCTTGGCCCCGACCTGCCGCCTTTCTACACCCATGACGACGCCCTCGCCGCCGAGATCGCTGTCGCCTCGAACGCCGTCGAGGATCCGCTGTGGCGCATGCCTTTGTGGCAGCCCTATCAGGCGCGGCTGGCGTCGAAGATCGCCGACGTCAACAACGTCACCACCGACGGCTATGCCGGCTCGATCACGGCGGCTCTTTTCCTGCAACGCTTCGTGGAAAAGACGCCCGCCTGGGTGCATTTCGACATTTTCGCATGGAACCCGTGGGACCGCCCGCATGGGCCGGTCGGCGGCGAGGCGCAGGGCATCCGTGCGCTGGAGAAGGTGATTTCCAGCCGCTTCGTTTAGGCCGCGACATTCGATCCTGACTGAAACGGAAGCGAAACGAATTGCCGGCATATTATTTCGATGGCGATTTCGATGCGTCCGATTCAGGCTTTGCGACTGTGGCAGCAAGTAATGCTGTCACAGGTGCGCGACGATGCGCCGGACCTCACCATGCGCCAAACGGCGATCCTGCTCACCATTTACCTCGATGCGCCGCCGCATACCGTGCGCGGGCTGGCGGCAAGGCTCGATGTCACCAAGCCGGTCATCACCCGCGCGCTCGATACGATGGGCGCGCTGAAACTGGTGTCGCGCCACCGCGACGAGAACGACAAGCGCAACGTGCTCATCAAGCGCACGGTGGAAGGCGCTCTCTATGTCGAACGCTTTGGCGATGATATCATTGCCAAAGCCCTTGAATTGCCGATTTGAAAGCTGCCGATGACCGTCCGCGACGCCCGCCTCCATGCTTTCCGCGCCGATCTGGCCGATGCGCGCCTGCAAGGCGAAGTGCAGGCCGACCGTTTTGTCACGGCCAGGCCGGCGCGGGTTACGGCTTCCGTCGCGGATTTGCGAAAAGCGCCGGCGCTCGATGCCGGCGTCAACACGCAGTTCCTGTTTGGCGATGACGTGCTGGTTTTCGAGGAGAAACAAGGCTGGGCCTGGGCGCAGGGCGTGCGCGACGGCTATGTCGGCTATATCGCGACCTCTGAACTGGGCGCGCGCGCCGAGGCTCCAACGCATGTCGTGTCGGTGGCGCGCACCTTCGTCTATCCGGGGCCGGATCTGCGTTTCCCGTTGAGTGGCCAACTATCGATGGGTTCGACGGTCACCGTCGCAGGCGACGCCGAGACGCGCGGAACGCACTATGCGCTGCTGCCTTCCGGCGAGGCGGTGATTGCCGCGCATTTGCGGCCTATTGCCGACCATGCCGCCGACTATGTGGCTGTTGCCGAGCAGTTTCTGGGCACGCCCTATCTTTGGGGTGGCGCGTCGGGCTTCGGCATCGATTGCTCCGGGCTTGTGCAGCTTTCCATGCGGATGGCGGGCAGGAACGTCCTGCGCGATTCCGACATGCAGGCGGCAGACCTGGGCGAACCGGTGGAACCGGGACCGGATTTCTCCGGGCTGCGGCGCGGCGATCTGGTGTTCTGGAAGGGCCATGTCGCGATCATGACCGACGCGAAAAACATGATCCACGCCAACGGCCACACCATGCTGGTGTCGCGCGAAGGGCTGAAGGAAGCGGTCGGCCGCATCGGCTATCTTTATGGCGGCCCGACCGGTTTTCGCCGGCCCTAAGCCCGACCTGGTTCAAAAGGTTCAACCGGCTTCAAAAGAGAAAACATGGCCGCGCCTGGGCGCTTCGCCCTTGGCATCGCCGAAGTCCGCCACGCCATATTCCGCAAGCGGTCGCAGGCGGGGCAGGGGCAGGTGTTTCCTGCCGATGTCGCCAACCAGCACCTCGATGCCTTCGCCGGTGCATCGGTCGAGAAATGCGGTGACGCGGGCAGCGAGGCGGCGCTCGTAGAACAGGTCGCCAACGAGGATAAGATCGATCGCCGCCGGCTCGTCTCCGGTGATGTCGCGGTCGATGATGGCGGCGATGACGCCATTGGCGGCGAGGTTCAGTTCCAGGGCGGCAATCGCGTTGCGGTCGATCTCGGCGGCCACCACCTGGCTTGCGCCCGCCTTGGCTGCGGCAATGGCAACGAGGCCGGAACCGGAGCCAAGGTCCATTACGCGCCGGCCCCGTACGGTTTCAGGATGGTCGAAAACATAGCGCGCAAGCGCGACGCCGCCCGGCCATGGATAGGCCCAATAGGGTGCGGCGGCGTTGCCTTTCTGTTCGAGCTGCTTCAAACGGCTGCCGGGATGCGCCAGATGCAGCCGGATTTCCGGTAAAGACGGCACCGCTGCCAGCGGCAGGTTCTCGTCGATGAAGGACTTCACGTCGATTATATCTGCGCCGTTTATTTTTAACGTCACGAGCGTTTCAGATGCTCGTCCAGCCGGGGCATGATCTCGACGAAATTGCAGGGCATGTGCCGATAGTCGAGCTGCGGCTTCAAGATGCCGTCCCAGGCATCCTTGCAGGCGCCGGGCGATCCCGGCAGCACGAACACGAAGGTCGCATTGACCACGCCGCCGGTAGCTCGGCTCTGCACGGTCGACGTGCCGATCTTGTCGTAGGAAATACGATGGAAAACCGCCGAAAAGCCGTCCATGCGCTTCTCGAAGATCGTTTCCAGCGCCTCTGGCGTCACGTCGCGGCCGGTGAAGCCGGTGCCGCCGGTGGTGATGACGACATCGACCTTTTCATCGCGCGACCAGGCCAGCACCGTTTCGCGGATTTTTTCGGCATCGTCGGTAACGATGGCGCGGTCGGCAAGGATATGGCCCGCCTGTGTGATGCGGTCGGCCAGCGTCTGGCCCGATTTGTCGTCGGCCATGGCGCGCGTATCCGACACGGTCAGCACCGCGATGTTTAACGGGATGAACGGGCGGCTCTCATCAATTCTGTCCATGCGCGTCGGCCCCCGCTGCCATGCTGCGTGTCGCGGCGACGAACATTTCCGGATAGTGGCTGCGAATGGAAGCCGCCGCGCGCTTGGCGACATTTCCGGTTTCGAACAGGCCAAAGCAGGTCGCGCCCGAACCGGACATGCGGGCAAAGCCGGCATCGGCCCGTTTCAGCGCCGACAGCGCCCTGCCGATGGCGGGATGAAGCTTTTGCGCGGCAGGTTGCAGATCGTTGCGGGTGATTTCCAGCCAGTTGCGCAGGCTGTGAAAATCGAGGGTCGGCGGCAGCGGCGGCAGCTTGCCATTATCGCGCCGCTCCAGCGCGGCAAAGACCTCGGCTGTCGACACGGCCACATTCGGATTGACCAGAACCAGGCCGAGCGCGGGAAAATCAGGCAGGGTTTCCAGTTCCTCGCCGATGCCGCGTGCGATCAGCGGCTGGGCCGCCAGGCACATCGGCACGTCCGCGCCGAGCGTCAGCCCGATGCGCGCCAGTTCGGCCTCGTCCACGGCAAGGTTCCAGAGCTTCGCAAGCACGCGCAGCGTCGCCGCCGCATCGCTCGATCCGCCGCCGATCCCTGAGGCGACCGGCAGGTTCTTTTCAAGCGAGATGGCAACGGGTGGCGCGCAGTCCGCGCCAAATCGCTGCCGCAACGCATCGCGCGCCTTCAGCACCAGATTGCCGCTATCGTCGGGTACGGCGGTGGCATATTTGCCGGAAACGCCGAACGTGTCCTGCTCAGCCGGCTCCGCCTCGATGCGGTCGCCGAAGCGGGTGAACACCGCAAGGCTCTCGATGATGTGGTAGCCGTCGGCCCGCTGCCCGGTTACGTGCAGCGCAAGGTTGATCTTGGCTGGCGCAAGGCTTGCACCCGCCGCGGCAGTTACGGATTGAATGATGTTCAATCCTTGGCCAGCCGGTATTCGCCGGTAACGGGGTCCTTGACCAGCGTTCCCATCGTGCCGTTGGCGTGCTGCTTTTCAGCCCGGCGCAACTTGGCGGTCACACGCTCGGCTTCCCTGACGAAAGTGCGGTAGCCGACATAGGCGGCGACACCGACGGCGGCGAAGAAAATGATCTGCGGCATGTCAAAACTCTCCTTTGCTTTCGCGCGCCGGAGGCCTCTATGGGTCGATCGAGGCTCCATGCTAGCGCATAAGTCGAGAAATCGAAATTGCTTTCTGGGCAAACCCATGCGGCAAAAAATCGGCTTGCCTCAAACCCGCGGCTTGCGGCCGCTTAAAGACCGAAACGTCCCCACAGCGCGCGCTCCTGCGCCGCGTCGATCAGGCCGGCCGCCGCCGCTTCGGCCACACTCGGCGCTGAAAAGCCGCCGCTGGAGCCGAACAGGCCGATCTTGCCGAACAGCCCGCGCGGCATGGAAACCAGCTTCATGCGCGTCTTCGGCCCGAAATGCGCCTTCAAGGTCGTCCGCATGTCGCCCAGCCCATCGACCAGGCCAAGTTCGAGGCCCTTCTTGCCGGTCCAGAACAGCCCGGTGAACAGGTCCGGATCGTCTTTCAGCCTGGCGCCGCGCCGCGCCTTCACCATGTCGATGAAGGTTTCATGCACCTCCAGTTGCAGCGCTTTCAGCCGGTCGATGTCTTCTTTCTTTTCCGGCTTGAAGGGGTCGAGCGTCGCTTTGTTCTGGCCTGCTGTATAGACCCGGCGCTCGACGCCGATTTTCTTCAACAGCTCCGGAAAGCCGAACGAGGCCGAGACGACGCCGATCGAGCCGACGATGGAGGAGGGGTCGGCGATGATCTCGTCGCCGGCAATGGCGATCATGTAGCCGCCCGATGCCGCGACATCTTCGGTGAAGACGAGGACGCGCTTGTTCTTTTCAACCGCCAGGTCGCGAATGCGCTGGTAGATCAGCCGCGATTGCACCGGCGAGCCGCCCGGCGAGTTGATCGAGATGGCGACGGCCGGCGCGTCGAAGGCAAACGCCTTTTCGATCAGGCCGGCGGTCGAAGCCAGCGACAGGCTCGGC
>DASYCS010000360.1:0-4616 GCA_036500025.1 Mesorhizobium sp.
GGAAGGAGTGCGCGCGTGTTACGAAACGCTGACCTCGCGAGAGCGCGAAGTCATGGCTTTGGTGGTGACTGGCCGGCTTAACAAGCAGATCGGTGCAGACTTAGGGATCAGCGAAATAACGGTCAAGGTTCACCGCGGTCAGGTGATGCGCAAGATGCACGCTTCGTCATTGCCTGACTTGGCACGAATGGCCGACAAGCTGCAGCTGAAACCGGAAAAGGCCCAAACGACATAACCCCAAGAACGCAGCCGCCCCTTAAAGTTCATCCCTATGCATTGCTAAAAAGACTCTGGGTTTTCACGCGCGTATCTGAAGTTAAGACCACTCAAAACAGCAAACCTTTCTTGAGCAGGCCGTGAACGCCTTTCTCGCCGTTGACGTTCTGCGTCACCCTGAAGTCGACGGCGAGAGAACAGCTTTTGTAAGCTTGGGCCGGACTCCATCCGGTCCGTTCGCAAATAAACGCAATCATTTCCCGCAACGCCTGTTTCATGGCGAGGTCCAGATCCGCGTTGAGGCCCATGCTGATATAATGGGTGGGGGTCTCCGCCCGTGGGATACGCAATAACGGAGCGTTAGCGCCGCCGCCTTTGTGAAGCTTGAAGGTAAAAGTGCCGGTGAGGCAGATTTCGAGTGCGTTGATACAGACCTCGCCGTCGCCCTGCACCCCGTGGCCGTCGCCAGCCGAGAAGTTTGCACCGGATACCCAGACGGGCAGGTAGAGTGTGCTGCCGGCAATCAGTTCCTTGTTGTCGAGGTTGCCGCCGAATTCCCGGGGTTCGCGTGTCGAAACGGTGCCGTAAACAAGAGGCGGCGCCACCGCCATCACGCCGAAAAAGGGTGCCAGCGGCAATTCCGGGCCCCACGGTAATTTGCAGGTCTTCTTCGCAACGTCCACCGGGATGTAGCTGACATCGCGGAAGGGAAAGTCTTCCGGCAGGCTGCCGATGAGGGGGTGGAAGGCGCAATAGCCCCAGTCGGCGCCGAGATCGATGGCGTCGATACAGACTTCAAGCATATCGCCCGGCTCGGCGCCGGCGATGGCGACCGGACCAGTGACAAGATGGCTACCAAGGCTCGGTAGCTTGGCAGCGAGGATTTCAGCGAGGGCTTTCGGGACCGCAAACCCGGCTTCCGGCGGGGGCATGACGTGAGGCGCGCCAGAGACCGATTGCAGCACCACGGTGTCGCCCGGCTGGACCGTGAGGACGGGAGAGAACGAGCCGTCGAACATGCCCCGGCGAACAGTTGTTGGCGTCGCTGTCAATGAATGGGTGGTCATTTTCTCTGCTCCAAGCGTAAGACGGCGATGCTATCGGTACTGTCGCCCTTAGCGTACGATTTCCCGCGCTCAGATAACAAAAAAAAATCGAGACAGACCGCTGCCCGTTCTCCTGTTGCGATACCCCGAGCGGCTTGGCCGCCCGGGGTAGCCGCTACGGAGTTTTACGCCGGAGTGACGACGTTGATCGGCTTGCCGGCGGCATAGGCCACGATCTGATCGGCGGCGGCGCCGTACAAGGCCTCATAGGTTGCCTTCTCGACGTAGCCGAGGTGCGGCGTGCAGACGGCATTCGGCAGTTTGAGCAGCGGATGATCGCCATTGAGCACCGGCTCGGTCTCGTAGACGTCGATGCCGGCACGTCCCGGACGACCCGCCTTCAGGGCCGCGACCAACGCACCTTTCTCGATCAGGCCGGCGCGGCTGGTGTTGACCAGGATCGACTCCGGCTTCATCAGGGCGAGATCGGCGGCAGTGACGATGCCGGTCGTTTCCTTGTTGAGCGGGATGTGCAGCGAGATCACGTCGCACTGAGAGAAAAAGGCTTCGCGGCTGGCGGCGACCTCGAAACCGGCTTCCTTGGCGCGGGCGAGGGAGCCTTCACGGCCCCAGCAAACGACTTTCATGCCGAAGGCCTTGCCGACGGTGGCGACGACGGTGCCGATCTTGCCCAGCGCGTAGACGCCGAGCGTCTTGCCGGCGAGCACGTTGCCGAGCGAGATCTGCCACTTGCCTTCCTTCATGGCCTGCACTTCGTTCGGGATATTGCGTGCGCAGGACAGAATGAGCGACCATGCGATTTCCGCCGTCGCGTTTGGCGTGCCGCCGCCGCCGGCCGATACAACGATGCCGCGTTCCTTGCAGGCCGCCATGTCGATATGGGCCGTGTTTTTTCCGGTCTGGCTGATCATCTTCAGGTCCGGCAACGCTTCGATCACTTTGCGCGGCATCGCAGTGCGCTGCTGGATCAGCACAACGGCCTCGAAACCCTTGAGCATGTCGATGAGGGCCTGGTCGTCTTTGGCCATGGCATGAAACACCTTCACGTCGTGGCCCTTCAATTTGGTGGCGGCGTCCAAAGAGCGGAAAGCGTCCTGATAGTCGTCAATCACAGCGATACGCATTAAGGCATTCCTTGTTCTGGTTTGGAGCATTGCCATGTTCAATAGAGCTTACTGCGGTTCGACGCCTGCCTTGCGCATCAAATCGACGTAGCGGTCGAGTTCGATCTTCATGAACTTCAGCATGTATTCGCGGGAACGTTCTTCCGGTGGCGGCACGACGAGATCGAGCGTGGCGAAGCGCTTGATGACATCCGGATCGTTCAGCGCCTTGTTGAGCGCCGCATTGACCTTGTTGACAATGGCGTCAGGCACGCCCTTCGGCATGGCGAGCGCATTCCAGGCGGAGGACTTGAAATCGGGCATGCCGGCTTCATCGGATGTCGGCACATTGGGCAAAGAGGGCATACGCTTGTCGCCAGCAACGGCGAGTGCTTTCACTTCGCCTTTTTGCACGAAGCCGATGACACCGTTGGGCTGCTGGCAGGTGTAGTCGACACGGCCCCCAAGCAAATCCTGCATCAGTGGCGGCGTGCCGCGATACGGCGCGGCGGTCGGGTTCACGCCGACAAGGGCGTCGAACATTGTGCAGCCCAGATGCGTCATGGAACCGGGGCCGACGTGGGCGAGGGTGACGGTCTTTTCGTGGGCCTTGAGATAGGTGACGAACTCCTTCAGGTTGCTGACCGGCAGTTCCTTGCGGACAATGAGCACGAGCGGCTGGGTGGCCGTGAGGCCGACCATTTCGAAGCTCTTGATCGGATCGTAGCCGAGATCCTTGTAGAGCGCGGGCGCAGCGGAATGCGTGCCGGGCGACACGGTCATCATCGTGTAGCCATCTGGAGCGGCGTTGGCCGCGCGGCGGATGCCGGTCGTGCCGCCGGCGCCGGTCACGTTTTCGATGATGACGCGCTGTTTGAGTTGACGCTCAAGACCGTCGGCCGTGATGCGGGCGACGACGTCGGCGCCGCCACCGGCGGTGTAAGGCACGATGATCGTGATGGGCCTATTTGGATAGTCTTGCGCCTTGGCAACGGCACCAAATGCCAGCGAGATGGCCATGGCGGCAAGCAGTGAACGTACGGACATAGTCCCCTCCATTTGTGGTTTGTGCCGCTTTTCTGACGCGCGGCTTGATGTTCAAAATGTTTGGCGGCGCGAATTTCGCGCCGCCAACAGCGGTTACGGCTTGAGAAGGATCTTGCCGAAGCTCTTGCGTGACTCGATGAAGCGGTGCGACTCGGCCGCTTCTTTCATCGGGAAAGTTTTGCTGACGAGCACCTTGAGCTTCTTGTCGGCAATGGCCTTGAAGCAGCCTTCGATCGAAGGCCGCAGTGCTTCCGGCCGATTGGCGCGATAGTGGCCGCTCGAATAGCCGATGACCGAGCGGTTATTGGCGTGCAGTTCGCTGGTCTTCACGACGCCAGGTGCGCCGCCGGCGTTGCCGTAGTTCACGTAGCGGCCGTAGGGCGCGAGAACTTCCATGCTGCCGGGGAAGCCGGAGCCGGCAACCGAGTCCAGAATGATGTCGACGCCCTTGCCGCCAGTCGCTTCCTTGGTGCCGTTGACGAAGTCATTGGCGCGCAGGACGACATCGGCGCCGCATTGGCGGGCGTAGTCGGCCTTCGCCATGTCGCCGACAGTCGCGATGATTTTGCCGGCGCCGAAGTTCCTGGCGACCTGAATAGCGATGGAGCCGACACCGCCGGCGCCCGCGTGTACGAGGAGGTTGTCGCCCGCCTTCATATTGCCTGCGCTGGCCATTTTGACGAGATTCCAACCCGTCACGAGCATCACAAGGCCGCAAGCATCGTCGTCACTGACGCCGTCCGGAATGGCATAGGTCAGAACAGGGCGGGCAAGTGTAACGTCTGCATAGGAGCCGCCATCGACGAAGGCCGCAACGCGCTGGCCGATCTTGAATTCCTTGACGTTGGCACCGACCGCTAAAACCGTGCCGGCACAATCGAGGCCGGGCGTGAACGGTAGTTTGGCGCCGGGGCGGCCATTACGCCAAATCGTGTCGGCGAAGTTGACGCTGGTGACGGAAACCTTGATGGCGATCTGATCGGCGTTGGGCTGCGGCGTTTCTCGCGTTTTGAACTGCAGTACCGACGCATCGCCAAATTGTTCGATGACGATTGCATCCATAGTATTGTCCTCCGTGAAGAATATTTTCACTGCTTTACCTGCAAACGAAAGACGAATGTCGGGTGCAGGAGTCTGAATATTCTGAAGTCAACTTTCAGAAATTAGAAGTATGTACTTTGGA
>DASYCS010000361.1:0-2473 GCA_036500025.1 Mesorhizobium sp.
CGCTGGCCAAGGTGCCGATGCTGCGTGGCCGCGTCATGGCGCTGAACGGCGTCGATGTCGCCAAGGTGAAGGTGCCAGCCGAAGGCGGCTGGGTGCTGAAGGGCGACCGCGGCCTGACCTACGACGCGAAGAAGCCTGAAAACACCACGCTGAGCGAAGGCGAATGGTGGCCGGCCGACTATGCCGGCGAGCCACTGGTTTCGTTTTCCGCCGAGGAGGCGCGCCAGATCGGCCTCAAGCTTGGCGACACCGTCACCGTCAACGTGCTTGGCCGTAATATTACCGCGAAAATCGCCAACTTCCGCCAGGTCGAATGGGAAACCATGGGCATCAATTTCGTCATGGTCTTTTCGCCCAACACCTTCGCCGGCGCGCCCCATGCGTGGATCGCCACGCTGGCCGACAAGCAGGCTTCCGTCGCCGATGACGCCCGCGTGCTCAACGCCGTCGCCAGGCAGTTCCCGACCATCACCACGGTGCGGGTCAAGGACGCGCTCGATATCGTCAACCGGCTGGTCGGTGAGCTCGGCACCGCCATCCGCGCGGCGGCGAGCGTGGCGCTGATCGCCTCGGTGCTGGTGCTGGCCGGCGCGCTGGCCGCCGGCAACCGCGCCCGCATCCACGATGCGGTCGTGCTGAAGACGCTGGGCGCCACAAGGCGCACGCTGATTGCCGCCTATTCGCTGGAATACGCGCTGATCGGGCTGGCCACCGCCGTGTTTGCGCTTGTCGCCGGCGGCCTCGCGGCCTGGTTCGTCATTGCGCGCATCATGAAACTGCCGTCGCATTTTTCGCCGGAAGTCGCATTGGCAACCGTCATCCTGTCGCTTGGCGTAACCGTCGGCCTTGGCCTGCTCGGCACCTGGCGCGTGCTTGGCCAGAAGGCCGCGCCGGTGCTGCGCGAACTGTGACAAGCGCCGCGATTTGGGGCGCAAGGCAATCTTTTCTCCGCTCCGTTTGACCGCCAAAGCGAAAAATATGCCGCGCTGCCCTTGGTTCACGAAGCATTGCAATCCGTCACGGTCTTGTTCTTGACGGAAAGAACCATCATATTGCGCCATAGGCATGCTGGAGTCCCGCCAGCGGCGCCTGGGCCGAAAAGCCCGACACCGGACGGGACAGAAGCAAATAGAGGAAACAATGGCTGATCTGCGTAACTATCAGACGCGCGCCGTGCCTGCCGGCACCCGTGCGGATGCCGACATTGATCAGGGCCTGCGCGCCTACATGATCAAGGTCTATAATTTGATGGGGCTTGGCCTCCTCATCACCGGCCTTGCCGCCGCCGCCACCGTCATGCTGGCGACGACCACCGATCCATCCGCCGCCGTCGCAACCCTGCCGGGCGGCGAAATGCTGACCTCCTTCGGCTATGCGATCTTCGCCTCGCCGCTCAAATGGGTCGTCATCCTGGCGCCGCTGGCCGCCGTGATGTTCCTGTCCTTCCGTGTGCAGTCGATGAGCGTTTCGGCCGCGCAGACCACCTTCTGGGTCTATGCCGGCCTGGTCGGCCTGTCGCTGTCGTCGATCTTCCTGGTCTATACGACCGCCAGCATCACGCAGACCTTCTTTGCCACCGCCGCCGGCTTCGGCGCGCTGTCGCTCTTCGGTTACACCACCAAGCGTGACCTGACCGCGATGGGTTCGTTCCTGATCATGGGCGTGTTCGGCCTCATCATCGCCATGGTCATCAACATCTTCCTGCAATCTTCTGGCCTCTCCTTCGCCATCTCGGCGATAGGCGTGCTCATCTTCGCGGGCCTCACCGCCTACGATACCCAGAAGATCAAGGAGATGTATTTCGAAGGCGACGACGCAACTGTCGCCGGCCGCAAGTCGATCATGGGCGCGCTGACGCTTTATCTCGACTTCATCAACCTGTTCATGTTCCTGCTCCAGTTCATGGGCGACCGCCGCTAGGCGCTCTCATCCGCTGGCTGGATCAGCATAAATCGCAAGGGCGGCCCAACGGCCGCCCTTTTCTTTTGCGCCCAGCTTGCTCTAATATGAGGCATCGAAAACTGGTGCCTAAATTATGAGCAAACTACTGACCCGCCCCGCTATATTGGCGGATATGGCCCGGATCACCGAGATTTATACCGACGCTGTCCTCAATGGCACGGCCAGCTATGAAATCGACCCGCCGACGCAAGCCGTGATGACCGAGCGCTTCGAAGTTCTGGTCGGCCAGGAATATCCCTACATCGTTGCGGAAGGCAGCGACGGGACGCTCCTCGGTTACGCCTATGCCAGCGCCTTTCGCCCGCGCCACGCCTATCGCTTCATGGCCGAGGATTCGATCTATGTCGCGCCGGAGGCCAAGGGCCGGGGTGTCGGCCGCCTCCTTTTGGAGGCGCTGGTCGAAGCGACGCAGGCGCTGGGCTTTCGCCAGATGATCGCCGTCATCGGCGACGGGCGGCCCGACAGCCCATCGGTAAGGCTGCATGAAAGGCTGGGCTTTCATCACAGCGGC